>SKFV01000194.1 GCA_007117785.1 Pseudomonas sp. | reverse complement strand
GTCGTGCGTTCTCCTTTCGACTGCCTGACACCGAAGAAACCATCAGCGAACTGGTCGAACTGGCAGGTATTGCCCGCAAGCAGGGTTTGCTGGCACTGGAAGAACAGGAAATCAAGTCCAAGTTCCTGCAGAACGGCATGCAACTGCTGATTGATGGTCACCCCCATGAAACCGTCAAGGCGATTCTGGAAAAGGAACGCCTGCTGACACTGGATCGCAACCGCTGGGGCGCCAAGGTATTTTCAGCCATGGGTGACGTCGCACCAGCCATGGGTATGATTGGTACCCTGATCGGCCTGGTACAGATGCTCTCCAATATGGATGACCCGAAATCGATTGGTCCGGCCATGGCAGTCGCCCTGCTGACTACCCTGTACGGTGCCATGATGGCAACCATGGTCTTTATTCCAATTGCCGACAAGCTCAACCTGCGCATGACTGAAGAAGCACGCATGCAGGCTCTATGGATTGACGCAATCCTGGCGATCCAGGAAGGAACCAACCCCCGGGTGATCGAGCAGTTACTCAGCAGCTATCTGCCACCCGCCAAGCGCATCAAGGATCCCGACGGTGCGGAGCCAGGCTGATGGAACTAGAAGAAGAAGAGAACAAGGGCCCGGCGGCATGGGTCGTTACCTTTGCTGATCTAATGTCACTATTGATGTGCTTCTTTGTCCTGCTGCTGTCATTCTCCGAAATCGATGCAATGAAATTCAAGCAGATCGCTGGCTCCCTGCAGGCTGCCTTTGGTGTTCAGCGAGACATTCCTGCCATTGATGTCCCCATGGGTACCAGCCCGATTTTTGATGACTTTTCTCCCGGCATTCCAGAGCCAACGCCAATAGACGAAGTAAGACAAGCTACAACTGAGGAAGCACCTCAACTCGACACTCTGCGTGAACAACTGGACACAGTTATTGACCAACGCATTGAGCAGATTCATAGCGAACAGATATCTACAGCAACTGATAGCCTTTCAGAGCTGCTTAACGAAGAAATACTTGATGGAAAAGTCAGTATTCTGAGTGACCGCAAGCGCATTATTATCAGGGTCGAAGAGCGCGGCTCTTTTCCTTCCGGGTCAGCCGATATGACCTTCGAATTCGAAGACATGCTGTTGAAAGTATCCGATGTACTGGCGCGCATTCCCGGTGAAATCACAGTAGAAGGCCATACTGACGATATCCCCATCAGCACGGCCCGCTTCCGTTCAAACTGGGACCTATCAGCCGCCCGCGCCTCATCGGTTGCCAATGCCTTGCTCCACAAGGGAGCAGTAGATTCCAATCGCTTACGCGTACAGGGATACGCTGAAACTCGCCCAAGGGCCAGTAACGACTTTCCGGATACTAGAGCATTAAACAGACGTGTTGAAATCATCATTGATCCTTCCAGCCCTCTGGAAGACTACGAGGCATATCTTCGTACGCTAATAGAGGATGATGTAGACCAGTTGATTCAGGAACTGGAACTGCTTGACCTGCCGTAAAACCTGCTCATTATATTCCGCCAACAGCCTCACCTATGGGGCTGGCGCTGGCGTTGCAGCAGCCAGTAGACTGGGCTTTTACTTACCATGAGATAAGCCCATGTCATATGCCGAGGAACTCAAGGCGCAGCTGGATATTCCGGTTATCGCCTCCCCACTCTTTATCATTTCCAATCCCGCACTGGTCGCCGCCCAATGTAAAAATGGCATTATTGGCTCCTTCCCGGCACTGAATGCGCGCCCTGCGGAAGTGCTCGACGAATGGCTGGCACAACTGACGACTGAACTGGCTGACTACCGTGCCGCCAATCCAGGCAAGAAAGTCGCTCCCTTTGCCGTCAACCAGATCGTGCACCAGTCAAATGACCGCCTGCAGCATGACCTGGATATGTGTGCCAAATATGAAGTGCCCTTGATGATTACCAGCCTGCGCGCACCGCATGCTGCGGTCGAAGTGGCACACAGCTATGGCGGCAAAGTGTTCCACGATGTGATCAGCGTGCGCCATGCGGAAAAAGCCATTGAGGCCGGTGTCGATGGCTTGATTCTGGTCTGTTCCGGCGCGGGCGGCCATGCCGGCACCCTGAGCAATTTCGCCCTGGTCTCGGAAGTACGCAAGTTCTATGACGGCCCGATCGCCCTCTCCGGCTCGATCAGCCAGGGCAAGCAGATTCTCGCCGCTGAAGCCATGGGCGCTGATTTTGCCTATATTGGCACGCGCTTTATTGCCACCCATGAAGCCAATGCGGACGATGCCTACAAGCAGATGCTGGTCGACAGCACAGCCGGCGACATTGTCTATTCCAATCTCTTTACCGGGGTGCACGGCAACTACCTACGCGGCAGTATCGAAAGGTCCGGACTGGACCCGAACAACCTGCCGGAAGGCGACAAGAGCAGCATGAAGTTCGGCTCCGGCGGCAGCAGCAAGTCCAAGGCCTGGCGCGATATCTGGGGTGCTGGTCAAGGGGTAGGGAATATCGATCAGGTGCAATCCACTGCTGAAGTGGTTGCCGAACTCAAGGCGGATTACCTGGCCGCGCGGGCGCGGATTTGTGGCTAATGGAGCCTGATACCAACTCCTTAGCATGAGCACGACAGCAAGATTGGCGCCGACCGGGGCTGGACACGCCGTGAACCCGTCCCTGGGGGCTCGTAGATGCCATCCCTGGCATCTAACGGTCCAACCCCGCTCAGCGCCAACCTTGCTTGCACCGCGGCGCTACCTATTATTCCTCAGAGCCTAGTGCTGCAAATCCTCAGGAATCTTCGGCTCCGGCGGCTTGGGTGGTTTCTTGCCCTTGCCCGCCTGGTATTGCTGTAACTGAAACACATAGGCCAGTACCTGAGCGACGGCCAGATACAGTCCCGCCGGAATCTCCCGGTCTACCTCCGTGGTATAGAACACCGCCCGCGCCAGTGGCGGTGACTCCAGCACCAGCACCTGATGCTCCTGGGCGATTTCACGGATCTTCTGCGCCATAAAATCACCACCCTTGGCCACCAACATGGGTGCACCGGAACGCTCGGGGTCGTATTTCAAAGCCACGGCAAAATGTGTCGGGTTGGTGATCACTACATCAGCATTGGGTACTTCCGCCAGCATCTTGCGATCGGCCACCTCCCGTTGCAACTGACGTACCTTGGCCTTAACTTCCGGTTTGCCCTCGGTGTCCTTGTATTCGTCCTTGACCTCCTGCTTGGTCATTTTCAGCTTTTTCTTGTTGTCATAGATCTGGAAAGGAATATCCACCATGGCAATCACGATCAGCGAACAGGCCAGAATCAACAAGGCCGTACCCAGAATCCAGGCACTGTGATAGATAGCATCCGGCAGCGTCTTTTTGCCCAATGACAGCAGGTGATCGCGCTGCAAACCGAGAACAATCAGAGCCACTGCCAGCACCACGAGAAACTTGGCCAAAGCCTTGCCCAGCTCCATCAGCGCCTTCATCGAAAACATGCGCTTGAGACCGGACAAGGGGTTCATGCGCTCAAACTTGGGTGCCATCGACTTGGCACTGAACAGCCAGCCACCGAGCAGCACCGGACCCACCAGCGAAGCGATCAACAAAATAAAGAATAGCGGCCCGAGGATATACAGCCCCTGCTCGACCGACGCCATCAGATGCCAACCCATACTGTCGGTGTCGTACAGAGCCGCGCGCTCGATGCTGAAATTGTGCCGCATGATATTCAGCATGCGGTCAGCCATAGCCGTTCCGAAGCTCAACAAACCCAGGGCAGCGACCATCACCACCGCCAGGGTATTGAGTTCCTTGGAGCGCGCCACCTGCCCCTTGTCTTTCGCGTCCTTGAGTTTTTTCGGGGTGGGTTCTTCGGTTTTTTCCTGACTGCTATCCTGTTGTTCGGCCATCAGCTCGCCCCCACCATTTCACGCAACCAGATCAGCGCCTCGCCAAGCAGTAACTGATAGGATTGCACCATGTTCGCCATCAAAACCCAGATAATGAACAGCCCCAGGCACAAGGTCAGCGGAAAGCCGATGGAAAACACGTTGAGCTGGGGTGCTGCACGCATCATCACACCGAAGGACAGGTTGACGATCAGCAATGCCGTGACTGCCGGCAAACCGATCAGCAAGGCCGCAGCCATCACCCAGGAAAAACGCAGCACCAGGGTGTAGAAGTCCACGGCTGCCAGAGTCTGCCCTATGGGCAGGGTCACAAAACTCTCGACCAGCACCTCTATCGCCACCAGATGTCCATTCATGGCCAGAAACAGCAAGGTCACCAGCATGGTAAAGATCTGACTGACCACCGCCACCGAAATACCCATGGCCGGATCGTTCATCGAGGCAAAACCAAGGCCCATCTGCATTGCAATAATCTGACCGGCAATCACATGAATCTGGAACAGCAACTGCAACATGAAGCCCATGGCAGCGCCGATCAGGATCTGCTCGGCAATGATTATCCAGCTCGCAAGCGACAGCGCATCCAGTTGCGGTACCGGAGGAATATAGGGGGCGACCATAAAGGTCAGCAGGATAGCCAGGTAGAGGCGAATTCGCATGGGCAGCAACTGGGTGCCTAACACCGGCATGGCCATAACCATGGCGCCGATGCGAAACAACACCCACAGGTAGGTAGACACCATCCCCATGAGCTCAGTGGCGGAGAGCGCCAGCATCAGCCGATCAGCCCGGGTATTTCCATGTAGAGTCGCCGACTGAAATCCACCAGCTCAGTGACCAGCCAGGGCGCTACCCAGATCAGTGTCATGAAAGTAAACAACAAGCGCGGCAGAAAACTCAGCGTCTGTTCGTTGATCTGGGTTGCCGCCTGGAACATGGCGACAATCAGGCCCACCACCAGGCTTGGCAGCACGATCACCGAGACCATTACGGCCGTCAGCCACACGGCCTGACGAAACAGATCGACAGCAACTTCCGGGGTCATGGCAAGCCTCCTATGTCACTGCAAAACTGGCAGCCAGGGTTCCGATCACCAGCGCCCAGCCATCCACCAGCACAAAGAGCATGATCTTGAAGGGTAACGAAATGATCAGAGGTGACAACATCATCATACCCATGGCCATCAAGACACTGGCAACCACCAGATCAATGATCAGGAAAGGAATAAAAATGATGAAACCGATCTGGAAGGCAGTCTTCAGTTCCGAGGTCACAAAAGCCGGCACCAGAATATGAAAGGGCACTTCGTCCGGGCTGGTCAGGTCGGTACGCTGGGCCAGGCGCACAAAGAGTTCCAGGTCAGTTTCCCGGGTTTGCGCCAACATGAAATCTCGCATCGGAATACTGGCTGCTTCCAGCGCCTGCTCACCGGTTAATTCTTCATTGATATAGGGCTGCAGGGCATTGTCATTGATGCGCTCGAATACCGGCGCCATAATAAAGAGGGTAAGAAACAGCGCCAACCCCACCAGAATCTGGCTCGAGGGCGTCTGCTGCAAACCCAGCGCCTGACGCAGGATGGCAAATACAATGATGATGCGGGTAAAACTGGTCATCATCATGACAAACGCCGGGATGAAGGTCAGCGCCGTCATCAACAGCAGTATCTGCAAACTCACTGAGTAGGTTTGCTGACCGTCCTCATCCGCGCTAAGGGTTACCGCCGGTAAGGACAGCGCCTCGGCTGCAGACTGGGCCAATACATTGGGCGCCAGCAGCAACAGCGCCAGCAGCCAGAGTCCACGGTTCATTCGTTCGACTC
The DNA here is from genome assembly GCA_007117785.1 of Pseudomonas sp. Classification (GTDB taxonomy): domain Bacteria; phylum Pseudomonadota; class Gammaproteobacteria; order Pseudomonadales; family Pseudomonadaceae; genus Halopseudomonas. The sequence continues at coordinate 9,137 of SKFV01000194.1, read as the reverse complement.
CCGTTTCAACAACGACTGCATTTTGCGGGCAAAGTCACTCTGCTGCCGCGCCTCTTCCAGGCTCGCCACTGGCTCATCAAATACATGCAGGGTATTGATGCGCCCGGCAGAAGCACCGAGCAACATCTGGGTACCGGCTACATCAACCAGTAACAAACGGTCCCGGGTACCCAGCGGCAGGCTACTGATGACGCGAATTTGCTGGCTGCCAATCCCTGCCATGGGACCGACCCGGCGCAGAATAAACCCCAGCAAAAAAATCAAACCGACCACCAGTAGCAAACCCAGACCCAACTGCATGATCTGTGCAGTCAATGAAGTCTGGGTCGCCGAGCCCAGGGTGCGCGGTGGCACCTCGGCGTCGGCCAGCAGCAAAGGGCTCATCAGCAACAGTAGCAGCGGCAGCAGAGCACGCATTACTTGAGCTTCTTGATGCGTTCGGAGGGGCTGATCACATCGGTCAGGCGAATACCGAATTTTTCGTTGACCACCACCACCTCACCATGGGCAATCAGGGTACCGTTAACCATGACATCCAGAGGTTCACCGGCCAGACGGTCCAACTCCACCACCGAGCCCTGATTCAACTGCAACAGGTTGCGGATAGTGATGTCGGTATTGCCCACTTCCATGGAAATGGTCACCGGAATGTCCAGGATGACATCCAGATTGGGGCTGTCTCCAGCCGCCATTGGCTGCTGACCACCACCAGAGTGATTGAATTCTTCCATCGGCATTCGCTGTGTGTCGGCCTTACCGCTGCCTGCCAGCATGGCATCAATATCATCCTGACTGGTATCGGCACCCGCTTCATCCAGCGCTGCTGCCCATTCATCGGCGAGCGCCTGTTCTTCCGGGCTCATTTCTTCTTCGGGCTTGTTCTCGTCAGCCATTACGGCCTTCCTCCCACGTCAATGTTGTCCGTCGCGCGCCTACTTGGGCCGCGCGACCGGCTCCAGAATCTGCAAAGCCAGATTGCCTTTTACCGAGCCTATTTTGGCTTTGAAGGTGGGCACGCCATTGGCGCACATCACCATGTAATCCGGCATTTCCACCGGGATCACATCACCGGCCTGCATGCTCAGCAAGTCACGCAGTTTGAGCTGGTGTTTGACCACGGTGGCGCTCAGGGGGACCTTGGCGGCAGTGATCTCTTCGCGCAATGCCTTGACCCAGCGCTCGTCATGCTCGTCGACATCCGACTGCACCCCGGAATCCAGGACTTCGCGCAGCGGCTCGATCATCGAGTAGGGGAAAGTAACGTGCATGTCGCCCCCACCACCGTCCAACTCGATGTGGAAAGTAGACACCACGACCACTTCACTGGGGCTGACAATATTGGCCAATGCCGGATTGACCTCGGAATTGACATACTCGAAGTTGACCTCTTGCACGGCCTGCCAGGCTTCTTTCAGGTCGATAAAGGTCTGATCCAGCACCATGCGCACCACGCGAAGCTCGGTCGGGGTAAATTCACGCCCCTCGATCTTGGCGTGACGACCATCACCACCAAAGAAGTTATCCACCAGTTTGAATACCAGGCGGGCATCCAGAATAAACAGCGCAGTACCGCGTAAAGGCTTCATCTTGACCAGATTGAGACTGGTCGGCACATACAATGAGTGGATATATTCGCCAAACTTCATCACCTGGACACCACCAACCGCAACATCTGCCGAGCGGCGCAACAGATTGAACATGCTGATGCGGGTGTAACGGGCAAAGCGCTCGTTGATCATTTCCAGCGTCGGCATGCGCCCGCGAACGATACGATCCTGACTGGTCAGGTCATAGCTGCGTATACCGGAGGGATCAAGGTCTTCGTCGGCATCAATGGCACCATCATCCACCCCGTGCAAGAGGGCATCGATTTCATCCTGTGATAACAGATCCTGAACAGCCATGCCTTGTGTCCTATTGCATTACCATGTTGGTGAACAATACCGCCTCGACAACCGGATTATTCATTTCTCGCTCAAGGATCGACTGCACCGCCAAGGTCGATCGTTCGCGCAGTTTTTCCTTGCCTTCAGCCGTCAGCAACTCTTCAAAGTCCTCACTGGAAAACAGCATTACCAGCTGATTGCGGATCAGCGGAAAATGCCGGGTAGCTTCCTGCATCTTCTTCGGATCTCGCCCCATCAGGACAACACTGACCTGCATATAGCGTTGGCGGCCGGCGTGGGTATAGTTGACGACAAAGGCCGGGTCCAGCGGGTGATAGATCGCCGGCATCTGAACGGGTACCGCCGGCTCAGCGCTTTCTGCGTTTTCAGCACCCGAGAAGACGAAATACACCACCCCCGCTACCGACAGCAACAACGCCAAAAGACCGACACCAATCAGCAGGAACAGCTTGCCCTTGCTTTTCTTCGCGGTCTCGGGGCCATTGCCGGGCTCTTTTTCGGGTGCTTGCTGTTTTGCCATGTCAAAAATCCATCATCCGATCGGTTTAATCCGATTATGTAAACTACCAAAGCATGCTTCATGCCAAGTGTAGCGAACATCATATAGGCATGCCGGGGAAAAGTCGCGACGGGATAAAGCAGAAACCCGGCTGAGCCGCCGGGTTGGAGGGATAGAGCAAACCAATGGATCAGGCGTAATAATCAACCAGTCGATCACTGCTGCTGGCCACCGGTAACACGGAGGCTACAGAGCCGTCACGCCGGTCTTCGGTAGATGCGTCACCCGTAGCCTGGGCAGCCAGACGCGCGGCCTGACGATCAGCCTGCTCCTGCTGCTGGCTGGCGCCATTGTCACCGACCGAGACATCCACCAGGTCAAGCCCCTGTTGCCCGACCATTTCGCGCAAGCGGACGACTTGGGATTCCAGCGCCTCACGCACGCTGGGATTCTGGCTGACAAATTGTATCTGCAACTCCTGTCCACGATTTTGCAGATTGATTTCCAATGGCCCCAATTCAGCTGGCGTAAGACGAATCTCAACGCTGCTCAGATTGCGGCTGGACATCCACATCACCTTGTCGACCACCGCTTCACTCCAGCCAGACTGACCAAAGGGCACGCCCAGGGCCTGACTGGCCGCCGCCACCGGTCGTGCCGTCAGCGCTGCCGCTGCTGCGGCTGAGCCAGGCTGATTGATGCGTACGCCATCGGCGGCATCATCACCTCGCCGCGCCGCTGGCTCCGCTCTCAGTGCAGTCTCAGCCGCACGCGGAGTAGTGGTTGCGGCAGCATTCAGCTCCAGCGTGGCTTTACGGCGTAAACCGGCAAAATCATCGTTATTCAGGCTGCGCTTGTCCGTTTCGCCATCCAGCCGCGCCTGATTATCGCGTGAACCGGATGGTTCATCGGCCTGGGTTCTTTGCGTGCCCAGCATGTGCGCCAGCGAGAAACGCGAACGATTGAGGGGCTCCGGTTCAGCGTCAGCAATGGTTGCCGTACCTGGATTAGCTGCCGTCGGGCCTGAATTCAGGCTGGCAAAAGCAATCGCCTCATCCATCTCAGTCGCAGCCTCTGCCGCGCGGGTGACCGAGTCTGCTACCTCATCGACCGCCGCTTGCAAACGCGCACTGTCGACATCATCTGCGGCATCACTCAACCATTGTCGCCACTCCGGAACCAGGGTGGCGAGTACATCCAGCGCAGCTTCACCGCCCTGCTGCAAGCGCAAGGCAGCTTCATCAGTGAGCGCAGGCATATCCGGCAGGTCCTGCAAGAGTTGATCGACAGCCGGCGGCAATTCCTTGCCGTCGGCAGCCAGAGAGAGTTGCGCCATTGCCGCCAGCAACTCTTCACGCTCAGCACTGGGCAAGTCATCCAGCAGGGCTTTGAGGTCCTCGCCGACCTCCCCTTTGAGCAGGTCGGCAAAGCTGCCAACGCCTTGCTCCAGCCGGGAATCAGCGGAGTCGGCAAACAAACCAGGGGCGGCGCCAGTTCGCGCATCCGGATTCAACAGCGCCAGCAGATTCAGACCGACTGACATGACAAGTCTCCATCACATTGGGGTAGTGCGAGAAACCAATGCAAGACACAGGCCAGAACTAGAGTCGACTGATCACCCGCTGCAACATAGCCGGAATAAGCTCGATAAGCGCTGCCGCCTGATCAGCATCAGCCTGCTCGGCGGCCTCCTCAAGTTGCAGGCAGACATCATGCAAGGCCAGTGCGCCCATATTGCCACAGCTGCCCTTGAAACTATGGGCACTGTGCCGTAATCCAAGCCAGTCAGCGTTGCACAGATGACCTTGCAATTGTTGCAGACGCTGTTCTGCGTCGCGGATGAAGGTCTCGACCAGGAGCGGAAAATCTTCCTGCATCAGATCTTGCAATGCGACCAGTACATCACCATCCAGATCGGGCAAGGGGTTACTCATGAATGTCCTTCAGCGGTTACTCTCGGGCGAGCGCCAGGTAAACAACACCTGAACGCCCAGGCCACCTGGCAACACATTCAATTCGTCAGTCAGCGCTGCCACCAGGGCCAATCCTCGCCCAGCATAACGAAAAGCCGGCGTTTTTGCTGCGGCTGAGTCGGCAACGTCAAAGCCATCACCGCTATCCTGAACTTCAAGCAGCAGGCGACCGCCATCAGCGTGATGATGGTGATCAAGCATCACCCTGATCCAGCCATGCTCCAGCCCCTGCAGCCGCTGTGCCCGTTGCAGGTAATACTGATTGAAGCCTTCAGCTGATGCCTTGAGCGATGAATCCAGCGACATCAACCCATGCTCCAGAGCATTACTGAACAACTCTGAAAGCACAGTCGCCAACGTCCCGGCGTGATCGCGCAAGCCGGGCACGCGCAACAACTCATCGAGCAACCAGGGCAAGGGATTCTGCGTACGGATGGCTTGCGCGCGGAATACATGCTCCAGCCGCCAGTCATGCATTTCACGATGACTGCGCAGGCGCATGGCGGCCGTCGAGGGGATCGTTTCTGCCGGCATACTGACCTGGAGCAGGCTAAGGTCATCATCCTTGCGCCCATGGAAATTCTTGATCGCTTTCAGCAAACGATCAAACTGCTGATCATGTTGTCCCGCTTCGGCCAGTACAGCGGCTACCCCGGTATCGCCAAATTGCTCACCGGCTGCATTGCGCGTTTCAATAATGCCATCCGTCCAACACAGCAGACGTTGCTCGGGCAGCATCGGCAAGCTCAGGGTGCTGGGATCAAAGCGGTCGTTGCCCACTACCCCGAGCGGCAGATGGGTTGATGGCAACCAGTGCTGCACACGGCCATCTGCATCCAGCAGCACCGCATCCGGCAGCCCGCCGTTCCAGACTTCCAGCTTGTGCTTGAGCGGATTGATCTCGGCCAGCAGCGCGCAACTGAACACGCCGACCGGCAGAATGCGTTCCAGCTTGTCATTCATTTCGATCAGAATATCCTGCAGCGCATAACCTCGCGCGCTCATGGCATAGAAAACTTCGGCCAGCGGCATGGCGCCAATGGCAGCCGACAGGCCGTGGCCGGTAAAGTCTGCCAGCAACACATGCATTCCACCGGCCGGGCGCCGGGATGCCAGCAGCACATCACCATTGAACATGGCATAGGCGGATTGCAGGTAACGCACATTGGGCGCATCCAGCGCCCCGGCATGTGCGACACGATCAAAAATCCGCTTGGCCAGCTCCTGGTCATGCACCATGCGCTCGTGCTGCCGGCTGATCAGGTCACGCTGTTGCTGCAAGGTGTGATGCATTTCCTGCATCCGCTGGAAAGCCTGGATCTTGGCCTGCAAAATGACCGGGTTGTAGGGCTTGGTGAGGAAATCGTCACCGCCCGCTTCCAGGCAGCGTACCAGAGCATCGGTTTCGGTCAGGCTGGTCAGGAAGATGATCGGGACCAGGTCTTCACCGGCCGCTTCACGAATCAACCGGGCAGCTTCAAAGCCGTCCATCACCGGCATCAGCGCATCCAGCAGGATCAGTTGCGGGCGTTCGCGGCGAAACTGTTCGACCGCATCAGCACCATTCTCGGCAGCCAGCACCTCATGCCCCTGGCGCGACACCAGGCGCGACAGAATCAGCCGGTCTGCCGGATTGTCATCGGCCACCAGAATGCGCAAGCCGGCTGGCGGGGCAGCGCGATTTGCTTGCGCGGCAGCCATGCGTGCACCTACTCGATACGGAACAGTTGTTCGAAGTTGGAAATGCTCAATACCTTGCGCACTTCCGGGCTGGCATGCTGGATACTGATATCCGCCACATCGCCGCCGGCATGATCGCGCAGCAACAACAACATGCCCAATGCCGAGCTGTCGATATAGTCGGTTTCATGCAGGTCAATGCAATAGCGGCGCGGCGACAGGCCGGCACGCTCGTAGGCCTCACGAAAGGCCTGATGGGATGAAAAATCAAAGCGCCCACTTACCTTGATGGTAAGCATCTGGCCGTTGTCCGTTAGGTCAGCCTGAATCGGCATGCGCTGCTCCTCAACACCTCACCTGAATGGTTTCAGCATAGCAGCATTTCCATGCGCTGCGGCTCAAGTCCGGACTTTTTCCGTTAAACTCAGCTGTCGCGCCGGGTAATGCTGTGCGCGCGCTGGGATAACTCATCAAGCATTTTCTGCTCTTGTTTGTCCGCACGTACGCGCGCCTCTTCACGGTAGCGATCAATCAACTTGCGCAGGGCCTCGACCCGCTGATAGCGCTGCTGCCAATTGAGCCGAGCCTTTTCAACACTCTGCTGATGCCACTGCAGGGTTTGCTCCTGCTGCACCACCGCGCTCTGCATCTGGCCGAGAAACTGCTGATAATTGACCAGCCACTGACGATTCACCCCCTGCGCGCCCCGCTCGACCCAACCGCGCTGGTATTCCTCAGCGTAGTAATTGAGATCGCCCAGGCGCGCATTGGCGTCATCCAGCTGCTGCTGACATTTCCCCAGCATACCCGCCGCCTTGCGCTCTTCCTCCAACGCCATATCCAGTACCGGTTGCAAACGGCGGATTCGGCTTTCACTCATGGCTGATAATCTGCTGCAACTGCTGCTGGCTGTCTTCCAGTGACACGCTCTCGGTCAACCCCTGACGCAGAAATCCCTGCATGGACGGCATTTTGGCAATCGCCTTATCGGTCAAGGGATCCGAACCGGCGGAGTAGGCGCCGACACTGATCAGATCACGGCTTTGCTGGTAGCGGGCGTAGGTCTGCTTGAACAGTTGTGCCTTTTGCAGGTGATCCGCGGAAACTATCTGCGGCATGGCACGACTGATGGAGGCTTCAATATCAATGGCCGGATAGTGACCTTCTTCCGCCAGTCGACGAGAGAGCACTACGTGGCCATCAAGAATTGCCCGTGAGGCATCGGCAATAGGGTCCTGCTGATCATCACCCTCGGACAGGACAGTGTAAAACGCAGTAATCGAACCACCACCCTCCTCGGCATTGCCGGCACGCTCGACCAGTTGCGGCAACTTGGCGAAGACGGATGGCGGGTAACCCTTGGTGGCTGGCGGCTCACCGATAGCCAAAGCGATTTCCCGCTGCGCCTGGGCGAAGCGGGTCAATGAATCCATCAGCAACAAGACATTCTTGCCCTGGTCACGAAAGTACTCGGCAATCCGCGTGCAATACATGGCCGCGCGCAGGCGCATCAGGGGGGCATCATCAGCCGGCGAGGCAACCACGACCGAGCGTGCCATACCTTCCTGGCCGAGAATCTGCTCAATGAATTCCTTGACCTCACGCCCACGCTCGCCGACCAGCCCGACAATGGTGATATCCGCATCGGTAAAGCGCGTCATCATGCCCAGCAGCATGCTCTTGCCCACACCGCTGCCGGCGAACAGGCCCAGCCGCTGGCCTCGCCCCACAGTCAACAGGCTGTTGATCGAGCGGATACCGACATCCAGTGGCTGATCAATCGGGTGGCGCTTCAACGGGTTGATGACCGGACCATTGAGATCGACCATATCCGCAGCCATGATCGGACCGGCGCCGTCCAGCGGGCGACCGATACCATCCACCACCCGGCCAAGCATGCTGACACCCATCGGTAAACGGCTACTGCCGGAACTGGGGACGACCCTTGCCCCCGGCTGCAAGCCCTGAACACTTTCCACCGGCATCAAATAGGTCTTGTTACCAGAAAAGCCCATGACTTCGGCTTCAATTTCACTGATGCCCTGCATGGATTCGCTGATCACCCGGCAGCGGCTGCCCACCGGTGCCTTGCAGCCTTCGGCCTCGAGGGTCAACCCGACCATACGAATCAGGCGCCCTTCCACCACGGGCGCTGCAGCCAGCTGCACCGCCCCGCGGTAAGCGCTCAGGCGACGGGCAAAGCTGGCACGCTCAAACTTACTCATGGCTGTCGCTGTGGCCAGGGACTGGCGGCAAGGGGGTCAGCGCGTCCAGATCCGGCGCAACCGGATTGGCGCGCTGCTCTTGATGCTGGTCCTGCAGCTGGGAAAGCGCCTGCTCCAGCCGGGTTTCCAGACTGGCATCAATCTGGCTGTGTTCGGTTTCCACCCGGCAACCGCCGGGCAGTAACTGATCATCTTCCAGCAGGCGCCAACTGGCTTCATGGCGCTCACGCAAGGCCTTGACCGTTTCAAAATCGGCGGGGTTGAGGTAGATACGAATATTCTCAGCGCCCAGCGGCAAGCTTTTCAGCGCACTGCGCAAAACATGGACAATCTGGCTGGAATCCGTTGTGAGCTCGCGCTGAATCACGCTGCGCACCGTCTGCTGCACCAGCATCAGCAACATATCTTCAATCTGCGCATCCTGATTATGCATCGGCTGCATCAGATTGCTCATCAGGTTCTCGAGCTCAAGCAGGCGCGCATCCAGCTTGTCGCGGGCTTCCTGCTGCCCTTTCAACTGACCGGAATGAAAGCCATCCTTTTCACCGGTAGCAAAGCCCTCGTTGTAGGCTTCTTCGCGAATCTGCTCCAGCTCTTCAACAGTAAAAGGCGTGGGCGCCTCGAGCTCTTCCAGTTCGCTGTCAGCCGCCTCGGCCTCAGCCTGCTCGGCTTCGCTCTGCTCGCGCTCCAGCGCCACATAATGTGGCGCCTCGTCAAAGCTGGGCAGACTCCAGCGATTGAAGGCCGAGGAATGCTCGCCGCGTATCAAATCGCTGTCGTCATTACCCGTCATTTAGAGCATCTCCTCACCACCCTTGCCACCGAGCACGATTTCTCCAGCGTCGGCCATACG
>SKFV01000078.1 GCA_007117785.1 Pseudomonas sp. | reverse complement strand
GCATAACTCCTTGCTTTTCAGGAAATCGAATCAATGTGGGGAATAACAGAAAACGGCAGCCAGAAAGGCTGCCGTCAGAACGACACTAACATAAGCGGGTTTTAATGCAAGCCGACTAAAGTATCAGGGCTGCAACAGCGCCAGTCGATCACCCGCCTCCGTACCATCACAGTTCAGGTAGAGTGAGGTGCTCAGCCACTCCTGGTCCGGGTAATAGGCAAACATGTACTGACCATCTTTCAGGCTGTCGACCACCAGCTCTGCCACTTCCGGACGCACGGCAGGACAGCCCTGACTACGACCGATTCGCCCCTGCCGCTCAACCCATTCCGGGTCAACATAGTCCGCAGCATGAATCACGATGGCACGCTCGCGGGCCAGATCATTGATACCGGGCTCCAGGCCATCCATGCGCAGGGAATAACCGTGGCGACCAAAGTAGCTTTCCTGGGTGCGAAACAAACCGATACTCGACTGAAAGCTGCCGTAGATATTGGAAAAATGCTCGGCGTAGTTGTCGCCCGTGTTCTGCCCGTGGGCGACCAGCTCATGCAGCAGCAGGGATTTTTCCTTGATATCGAACAGCCAGAGGCGTGGTTCAGCGGATGGCAAGGAGAAATCGATGACTGCCAGTCGATCAGCGGCATCGCCACCATGGCGAATGGCGCATTGCATGGCACTGAGTGCCTTGCCGAGAACGGCCTGATCAAGGTCGGGGGCTTTCTCCGCCAGGGTATTGAATAAAGGATGTTGTGTTCGATCAGCCTGCGCCGGCAAAGCCAGCAAACCACAAAAAGCCATCAGCAGTCCGATGGCTACGCGTTTATGCGCCATTTTTTCCCCTTCCATCCACGGGATGGAATACTCCAAGGTCTATACTATTATCAGTGAAAATCAGCCAGCCGGTGAAAAGTAATTCCGGCATGCATTTCACGAACGTTGTTAAAACACTGTTGTTGTCGGTTGAATTGACTCAGAAAGGATACCTTTTGTTCATAAAATGTACACAACAGTTCGTCGCCTTCTCGCTCAGCGCTTTGCTCGCCAGTAGTGTAATTGCCGATGACCTGCCCCTGCTCATTGCGGCGGAACTGGATCCTGAGTTGACGCCGCTGTGCCCGACGGATGCCGACAGCAATGCGGCAGCGCTGCAACAGTTATACGCGCAATTTGGCTTTCAACCGCTCTGGAATAACCCGATTCGCCGCTCTGCCCTGTCTGACGTGCTGGATACCCTGTATGACGACGGACTGGATCCCGAGCGTTACCATGCTGACTGGCAAAGCAATGATGCCAATGGCGACAGCCTCTATCGCCAGCTGTGTGACGAGATACTGATCAGCAGCCGTTATTTGCTGGCACTGGAGCATTTGCTGCATGGCAGACTGCCCGCCACAGTGCAGGAGTCCTATTGGCAACATGAACCTGGCGCCCGCCCGGATTTTGCCGACTGGCTGCATGAGCACAGACTGATTCTGGCGCAGCCGGTAACCGCCATTGAGCAGGCCAGGCCCAACCACCGGCATTACCTTGACCTGCGCGCTGCCTATCGTCAGCTGCGCGACCACAGCAACGACTGGGGCACACTCGACGATGGCCCCTTCCTGCGCCCGGGGCAAAGCAGTGAACGTATCCCGCCGCTGCGTGAGCGCCTGGCACAGCTTGAGTTGATAACGGCTGCGGAAGACCCGGAGCGACCAGAGCATTATGACCCTACGTTGGAAACGGCCGTCCGCAGCCTGCAGAGCCGTTATGGTTTGCAAGTCGACGGTGTTGTGGGGCCGGCAACCATCGAAGCACTGAACACATCCCGCCAGCAGCGGCTGCAGCAGCTGCGCATCAACCTGGAACGCCAGCGTTGGCTACAGCACTTCTACCAGCCCGATCAACTGGTGGTGAACATTGCCGGTGGTGATATCCGCCTGTACCGGGACGGTGAGCGCACCTGGGAAGCCCGCGCGCAAACCGGCCGTCTGGCGCGGCGTACACCCTTGCTGGTCTCTACCCTGAACCGGGTAACCCTGAACCCAAGCTGGACCATACCACCGACCATTCTGCGTGAAGACAAGCTGCCCAATATTCGCCAGGACCTGGCCTTTCTGGAGCGGGAAAACCTGCGCGTACTGGATTTCCAGGGCCGCCAACTGGACCCGACCGAGGTAGACTGGCAGCGCCCGCAAGGCATTATGCTGCGCCAGGACCCTGGCCCGACCAACCCACTGGGGCGTATGGCCTTCCGCTTCCCCAACCCCTTCCACGTCTACTTGCACGACACGCCCAGCCAGCATGTTTTCCAGTTGGCAAACCGCAGCGTCAGCTCCGGCTGTGTTCGCGTGCAACGCGCCGATGAACTGGCCGAAGCCGTATTTGCCAATCTGTCGGCTGAGCGTCAGGCGCAGATCGAGCGCCAACTGGCCAGCCGACGCAGCGGGGAAATCAACCTGCCAACGGGCATCCACCTGATTCTTGCCTACTGGACCGCCGAAGTGGAAGACGGGCAACTGCGCTTTCTGCCCGACCCCTACAACATGGACCCTGCCCTGCTCAATGCGCTGAATTGACCGGTTTGACGCGGAACCATAGCGCGTAAAGCCCCGGCAGGAACAGCAGCGTGATCAGAGTACCCACCAGGGTACCGCCAATCAGTACATAAGCCATCGGCCCCCAGAAGGCATCGAAGGTCAGCGGTACAAAAGCCAATGCCGCCGCCAGCGCGGTCAAGAGCACGGGCCGGGTACGCTGAACCGTAGCTTCAACCAGTGCCTCCGTGCGGTCCATGCCGGCGTCCAGATTGTCATCGATCTGCTTGGTCAGAATCAGCGTATTGCGCATCAGAATCCCCGCCAGCCCGGTCAGGCCAAGCAAGGCCACAAACCCGAACGGCTGGTTACCCACCAGCAATGCAAGAGTCGCCCCTATCACGCCCAGAGGCGCGGTCGCCAGCACCATCAGGGTGCCGGAGAAGGTACGCATCTGCAGCATGATCACCACCAGCATCAAGGCGAGCATGATGGGCTGAACCTTGGCAATGGATTCCTGACCTTTGGCCGACTGCTCCACTGCGCCGCCAATATCCACCCGGTAGCCCGGCGGCAACTCGGCACGGAAATCAGCCATCTGCTGCCACAGCCCCATGGTCACATCCGGTGGCTGCGCACCCCGAATATCGGCCTGCACAGTAATGTAGGACTCGCGGTTATAGCGCTTGAGCACCGGATCTTCGCTGGCGACCTCAATCAAACCTGCCTGAGACAGGGTGATACTGCGACCATCGGCGGTGCGCAGCGGCAAGTCGGCAAAACTGCCCAACTCAGTGTCCGCGCCGCGCACGCGCAACTGCACACTGCGAATATCCTGGCGCAGCTCGGTCACCGGTATGCCACCCCACTGCAACTGCAACTGATTAGAGAGATCACGCGGGGTCAAGCCAATCGCACGCAAGCGCTCGGGATCCAGGCGCAAGCGAACGACCGGCACCCGATCCCCCCAATCCAGATGCGGCTCTACGATATTCGGATGCCCACTGATCAGGTCGCGCAAACGGGTAGCCTGTTCACGCAGCACGGCCGGATCATCCCCGACCACGCGAAACTCCACCGGAAAGACTACCGGCGGCCCGAACAGCAGACGATGCACGCGTACGCGGGCTTCCGGATACGCCCCGGCATCGATGGCCGCACGCAAGTCCGCCATGATGCGGTTACGCCCCTGTTCGTCCTCGGCAATGGCCACGACCTTGGCAAAATTGCTGCTCGGTTGCTCAGGGTTCAGGGAGATAAAGAACCGCGGTGCGCCGGCACCCAGATAGCTGGACAAGGACACCACATCCGCGTGCTCACGCAGCTGCGCTTCGATGCGACGGGTCAAGGCGTCAGTCGCAGCGATACTGCTGCCCTCCGGCAGGTGAATGTCCACCAGCACTTCCGGGCGATCCGAGGACGGGAAAAACTGCTTCTGCACCAGCGTCTGCATGCCAATGATCGACAGCACAAAAAGCGCCACCGTAGCGAACACCACCGTTTTGCGGAACTGCACGCAGCGCTGGATCAAGCGGCGGAAACGCTGGTAATTGGCCGTCTGATACTGGGCCCCGTGGTTCTGTGCGCGCTGCTCTTTGGGCACATCCTTGAGCAGTAACACACCAAGATAGGGCGTAAACACCACCGCCACCAACCAGGAAGCGAGCAAGGCAAAGGCCAGCACCCAGAAGATAT
>SKFV01000074.1 GCA_007117785.1 Pseudomonas sp. | reverse complement strand
TGATAAAAAGACCTGGACCATTCCCGCGGAGCGGATGAAAAAGCGTCGTCCGCACATCGTGCCACTAACAGAGCAAACGCTGTCCATCCTGGATGCAGTCAAACCTTTCAGCGGGCACAGAGAGTTCGTTTTCCCAGCTGACCGTGATCCGCGCACTCACTGCAATAGCCAGACTGCGAATATGGCCCTCAAGCGCATGGGCTTTGCCGGCCGACTGGTCAGCCATGGCATGCGATCAATCGCCAGCACCGTTCTCAATGAAAATGGCTTTGATCCTGAACTCATTGAGGTAGCCTTGGCGCATGTCGACAAGAATGAGGTTAGAAGCGCTTATAACCGTGCTGACTACATAGAACGACGCAGACCAATGATGGAGTGGTGGAGCCAGCATATTGACCAGGCTGCGAGTGGTAGCTTATCTGTCGCGGCTGTTAATCAGGCAGATTCTAAAAAGGTTGTACCAATCCGCTAACTTAATGGCGGCTTTCGGCCAGGAACTATTTCTCAGAAGTCGGCGGCGAGTGCATCAGGGTATTTCAAATTCTCCAAGCCACTTCACATCTTCGCGCGTGACTATGGGTGGAGTAAGATCCGGCAACTGATCGTACACATTTGCAACTCCCTGCCTGAGCTGCCGAAGGAAGTTTCGGCAGTGATTCTCATCTAGCTCAGCGGCAACAACTGAAGTAAGCGCCACCGGGTCGATTGCTTCGTCGCGCTCCTTGGCGTGCATAAATGCGTTGCGTAACTCTCGTACGCGATCCAAAGCGTCATAGGCAGGATTTCCGGCCGCCAGTGTTACAAACACTTTTCCGGCCTTATGCGCAATAGCCGTGGCTGCATCGTTGAGCTTCTTTAGAGGCTGACGTTTATCGCTATAGTCGGGGTGAGCGCCTGTCTGCTGATACACCAGTTTGTTAGCTGTTGCTTCTATGTGTTAATGGCCAATTAATCTGACCCACCTCTGGCCAACAATTTTGACCCACCCATGGTGGCATTGGCCACCGATCCATGTAGCGTCCCCCGCCTTATGCAGAGGCCGGGGACAGATCATTGAAGGAGTGGGTTGTGATTCACAAGATCAAGGGGTTGTACGACCAAGGCCGGGGCCTGTCGGTCCGTGCCATCAGCCGTGAACTGGGGATATCCCGGAACACCGTTCGCAAGTATCTACAGCTGGATGAGGTGCAGATCAGTGCTGCCATTGCTGACCCTTCACGTACCAAGCTGCTCGACGAGCATCGCGATTACCTAATCAATCAACTGGGTCAGTTTCCAGCTCTGAGCGCAGTCAAGCTGGCCCGGCGCCTGAGGGAACGCACTACTGACCTGGCGGTGTCAGACCGGAGCATCCGCCGGTATGTGCAAGCGCTCAAGCAGCAGGTTGCCAGCGGTCAGTTGCGCTATTACGAGCCGGTCGTTGAGTCGGTACCGGGCGTCCAGTGTCAGGTCGACCCCGGTGAGCCGCGCGGCGTCATGATCGGCGAACTGGAGCGTGTCGTTCATTTTGTGGTGTTTGTGCTGTCCTGTTCCCGTCTGATATACGTCAGCCTCGACTTCAGGCCACTGGACACCGAACGATTCATCCAGATGCACGACGAGGCCTTCCGCTACTTCGGCGGTGTCACCGAGGAGTGCATCTACGATCAGACCAAGATGGTGGTGATTAACGAGCAGTATCGTGAGCTGACGCTGAACCAGCGCTTCCACCAGTATGCGACTACCGTCGGCTACCGCATCCACGCGTGCGAAGGCTATGACCCTGAGAGCAAGGGCAAGGTGGAGTCCGGGGTCAAGTACGTCAAGCGTGACTGCTTTTACGGCGAGCACTTTCAGGATGAGGACGCCGTCCGGCAGCACCTGCATGACTGGCTTGAGACCGTGGCTAACGCACGTTTGCACGGCACGACGGGGCTGCATCCACGGGTCCATTTCGAGGCGCTGGAGCGTGCCCAGCTCAAGCCTTATCTCGTTCCGCAGAGCCTACTGAACGTGGCGCAGGCAATCGAGACACGCAAGGTCGACAAGACCGGCTTGATCTCATGGCAGGCCAACAAGTACTCGGTACCCATGGCCTGGCAGCAAGCCCGCATCGGTGTCAGCGCACAGGACGACCAGTTGCTGATCCATGACCTGGAGAGCGGTGAACTCATCGCCACCCATGACCTGTGCAAGGCCAAGGGCCGGATGATCAAGAACAACAATCATTACCGAGACCATGCCCAGCGCATCATCGACCTGGAACGCAGCATTGACGCGATCTTGCCCGGTGATCTGGGAGCAACCCTGTGCCAACTGCTCAAGCGTACTTCTCCGCGCATCTACAAAGACCAGCTGGTCGCCGCACGCGACCTACTCATGGCCCATGCGCCGGTTGATACCACGCTGCTGTGGGAGTTGAGTGAGCGCAGTGAACTTACTGCTACCGGACTCAAGCGCTATCTCGAGGCCTGGCAGCAAGCCAAGGCGCGTGGCCGGATCATCAGCGACCATGACTATGCGCCAGAGGCTGGTAGCCGGGTCAGTCACGCCGACCTGAACGCTTACGCCCGGGTTGGCCAGTCGACTGGCCACGGGGTGACCCCATGAGCCTTCTCGATAGCACCATAGCGCAGTACCGTAGCCTACGCCTCAGCGCGACCGCTGGTGAGATGGCCACCCTGCTGGCCAAGGCCGAAGCCAATGAACTGTCCTACCTGAACTTCGCCCAGTCACTGGTAGAGCATGAGCTTAACGCCCGCTCCAGCAGCCGCGTGAGCCGCAACCTCAGGCAGGCGCAGTTCCCCTCGGAGAAACATCTGGAGGCCTTCGACTACCGGCACCAGACCACCATCACCAAGCGGCAGGTCAGCGCCTTGCTGGACTTCAGCTTTATCGATAACCGCGACAACCTGGTGTTCATCGGACCACCGGGTGTGGGCAAGACCCACCTGGCCATTGGGATTGGCCACAAGGCAGTCCAGGCGGGCTACAAGGTGCTGTTCCGAACCGCTCTGGCACTGGTCGAAGACCTGGAGCTGGCGGAAATGAAGGGCGAGCTGAAGAAGCGTTTGAATCAACTGAGCAAGTACGACGTGCTGATCATCGACGAGCTAGGCTACCTGCCAATGACACGGCAGGCCCGCTACAACCTGTTCCAGTTGATCAACAACCTGAACGAGTACCGCTCGGTCATCCTGACCACCAACAAGGACTTCACCAGTTGGGGCGAGTTCTTCCATGACGATAACGTGGCCGTGCCCATCATCGACCGCGTTATACACCATTCACACATTTTTATGCTGGGAGGTGAGAGCTATCGGCTGAAGCAGAAAACAGGCGGTTAGCGGTACGCAAGTGGGTCAATTTTATTGGCCAAAAGTGGGTCAAAATTAATGGCCATTGACAACAAGTACTACGGAGGCATCTGATGCCAGCAATCACTGACCCGAATCTGGGACTCAACTACGGCTGGACGCTCGGCGAAAGCGGCTGGGGCGCTGGCATGGACGCCAACCTGAAGCGGCTGGGCGCCGTCGTCAGCCTGTCGGTCAAAGACCGCGATCTGGCGACACCGCCCGCCAGCCCAGTCAACGGCGACCGTTACCTGATTCCCGCTGGTGCCACCGGCGTCTGGAGCGGCAAAACCGACCAGATCGCCGCGAGGATTGCCGGCGCATGGGAGTACCACATCCCCAAGATCGGCTGGCTGTGCTTCATCGAGGACGAGGCCGTGCTCTCGGCCTACAAAGCCACTGGTTGGAGCCCCGGCATCGCCATCTGAACCCTTTCCACCGAACCCCGGAAACCCGCCCTCGTGGCGGGTTTCGCATTTTTAGAGCCTGCCCATGACCGACCCACAACAACCTGTCCTGGTCGACAACATGCTCCTCCTGCGGAAGGAGGACTTCGACGACCTGCTGGAACGCGCCGCTGAACGTGGTGCCAAGCGAGCCCTGGCCGATGTTGGCCTGGATGGCGACGACGCCGCTCACGATATCCGCGAACTGCGCGGACTCCTCGATGCCTTCAACACCGCCAAGCACACCGCATGGCAGACCGTCATCAAGATGGTCACCACCGGATTCCTGCTGGCATTGGTG
Organism: Pseudomonas sp.; assembly: GCA_007117785.1. Classification (GTDB taxonomy): domain Bacteria; phylum Pseudomonadota; class Gammaproteobacteria; order Pseudomonadales; family Pseudomonadaceae; genus Halopseudomonas. The sequence goes on along the minus strand of SKFV01000074.1, from coordinate 142 downwards.
GCGGGCGCACTCATCAAGCTCAAGGTGTTCGGAGGTGGCCAATGATCGAGACGTTACTCGGCGGCCTGCTCGGTGGCGCCTTCCGCCTAGCGCCCGAACTTCTCAAGTGGCTCGACCGCAAGGGAGAGCGCGGCCACGAACT
>SKFV01000367.1 GCA_007117785.1 Pseudomonas sp. | reverse complement strand
TTCGCGAAGAAGTGCAGGAAAGCCAGGCAGAAAGCGCCGGGCAAAAGCTGCCTTCGCCGAAGGAAATCTGCGGCATTCTCGATCAGTACGTGATTGGTCAGGAGCGTGCCAAAAAAGTTCTGTCGGTTGCGGTATACAACCATTACAAGCGTCTCAACCAGCGCGGCGGTAAAGACGAAGTTGAGCTGGGCAAGAGCAACATTCTGCTGATTGGCCCCACCGGCTCCGGCAAGACCCTGCTCGCCGAGACCCTGGCACGCCTGCTCAACGTACCCTTCACTATTGCTGATGCCACCACACTGACCGAAGCCGGTTATGTGGGTGAAGATGTCGAGAATATTATTCAGAAGCTGTTGCAGAAGTGCGATTACGACGTCGACAAGGCCCAGATGGGTATTGTCTACATCGATGAAATCGACAAGATTTCACGTAAGTCAGACAACCCGTCCATCACTCGCGATGTATCGGGTGAAGGCGTGCAGCAGGCACTTTTGAAGTTGATTGAAGGTACTGTCGCTTCGGTACCGCCGCAGGGCGGCCGCAAGCACCCGCAGCAGGAATTCCTGCAGGTGGACACGCGCAATATCCTGTTTATCTGTGGTGGCGCCTTCGCCGGCCTGGAAAAAGTCATTCGTGATCGTTCCGAAAAGAGCGGCATCGGTTTCAATGCCACTGTGCGCAGTCAGGATAACGGCAAGAAAGTAGGCGAGGCATTGAAAGAAGTCGAGCCGGAAGATCTCGTGCGTTTCGGTCTGATCCCCGAGTTCGTCGGCCGTTTGCCGGTCATTGCAACGCTGAACGAGTTGGACGAAGAGGCCCTGGTGGAAATTCTCACCGCGCCGAAAAACGCATTGACCAAGCAGTATGCGCGTCTGTTCGATATGGAAGGTGTTGAGCTTGAGTTCCGCGAAGATGCGCTGAAAGCCATCGCCAAGCGTGCGCTGGAGCGCAAGACCGGTGCCCGTGGTCTGCGTTCGATCCTTGAAGGTGTGCTGCTGGAAACCATGTACGACATTCCATCGGCAGAAAATGTCAGCAAGGTGGTGATTGATGAAAATGTCATCACGGGTTCTGCCAGCCCCTTGTTGATGTATGCAGCAAACGATGAACCGCAACAAAAGGCCGTGCCCGACGATTGATCGGCAGGTCTCAGATTAACCAGCGGCAGGTTACTCATCTGCCGTTGGTTAACCTCTCCCTTCAGTCTGTATCAGCTTTGTTTTTCCGCATATATCCCCGCTTGTAATTTGCCTGCTTTGCCCCCATCTTGAAATCATGCAGCAACGTTAATCTACTTTCGGCAATCCTTTGTTGCCCGTCAAAGAGCGAGTCATAGCTATGAGCCAATACAGCGAACTCCCCCTTTTGCCACTGCGTGATGTAGTGGTTTACCCACATATGGTGATCCCGCTGTTTGTCGGGCGCGACCGCTCGATTGCCGCCCTGGAAGCCGCTATGGCAGATGGCAAGCAGATCCTGCTGGTTGCCCAGCGTGTCCCTGCTGATGATGATCCGGGGGCAGATGGCCTCTACCGGGTCGCTACGGTGGCAACTATCCTGCAGTTGCTCAAGCTGCCCGACGGCACCGTCAAGGTGTTGGTTGAAGGCGAGCAGCGCGCCAACATCACCGCCATCGAAGATGTCAGTGGATACTTGCAGGCGAAACTGGAAGTGTTGCCGGCGCCTGAAATGGAAGAGCGTGAATCTGAAGTGCTGGTGCGTAGCCTGATGAGCCAGTTTGAGCAATTTGTTCAGGTTGGCAAGAAAATCCCTTCCGAGGTTATCAGCACGCTTTCAGATATCGAGGATGCTGATCGCCTGGTGGATAGCATGGCGGCGCACCTGAACCTGAAACTGGAGCAGAAGCAGGATATTCTCGAGATCATTCCTGTGCGTGAACGGGTTGAGCACGTGCTCGGTGTGCTGGATGGTGAAATCGAGCTGCTGGAAGTTGAAAAGCGTATCCGTGGCCGGGTGAAGAAGCAGATGGAGCGCAGTCAGCGCGAGTACTATCTGAACGAACAGATGAAGGCGATCCAGAAGGAAATGGGTGGCTCGGATGATGATCAGAGTGAACTCGACACCCTGCAGAAGAAAATCGATTCGGTCGGCATGAGCGAAGAGGCCCACAAGAAGGCCAGTACTGAACTCGGCAAACTGAAGATGATGTCACCGATGTCAGCTGAAGCCACGGTAGTACGCTCCTACATTGACTGGTTGACCCAGGTACCCTGGAAGCAGGCAAGCAAGGTCAAGCACGATCTGGCGCGCGCTGAGTCCGTGCTTGAGGCCGATCACTACGGCCTGGATGAGGTCAAAGAGCGCATCCTTGAGTATCTTGCCGTGCAGAAGCGCGTGCGCAAGCTGAAAGGGCCGGTACTGTGTCTGGTAGGCCCGCCCGGTGTCGGCAAGACGTCACTGGGTGAATCCCTGGCGCGGGCGACCAACCGCAAGTTTGTGCGCATGGCCCTTGGCGGGGTGCGGGATGAGGCCGAGATTCGCGGCCACCGCCGTACCTATATCGGTTCAATGCCCGGCAAGCTGGTGCAGAAGCTGACCAAGGTAGGGGTGCGTAACCCGTTGTTCCTGCTCGACGAGATCGACAAGATGGGTACCGATATGCGCGGTGATCCTTCGTCTGCGTTGTTGGAGGTTCTGGATCCGGAGCAGAACAACAGTTTCAACGATCACTATCTGGAGGTCGATTATGACCTGTCGGATGTCATGTTTATCTGTACCAGCAACTCGATGAATATTCCGGCGCCGCTGCTCGACCGCATGGAAGTTATTCGGATTCCCGGCTACACCGAGGACGAGAAGGTCAATATTGCCCGTCGCTACCTGTTGCCCAAGCAGATCAAGAACAATGGTCTCAAGGCCAGTGAAATCGAGGTGCCGGACCAGACATTGCTGGAAATCATCCGTTATTACACCCGTGAAGCGGGTGTGCGTGGGTTGGAACGGCAGATCGCCAAACTGTGTCGCAAGGTGGTTCGTGAGCAGGTCACCAGCAAGAACCGTCAGCCGGTGGTGGTTGAAAGCGAGCTGCTGGAACAGCATCTTGGTGTGCGCAAATTCAAGTACGGGCTGGCTGAAGAAAGTGATCAGGTTGGTCAGGTAACCGGGCTGGCGTGGACCCAGGTGGGTGGCGAGCTGCTCAGCCTGGAGGCGGCTGTGGTGCCTGGTAAAGGGCGTCAGATCAAGACCGGTTCACTGGGTGATGTGATGCAGGAATCCATCAGTGCAGCGCTCACTGTAGTCCGTAGTCGCGCAGCCAGTCTGGGTATCGTTGCTGACTTTCACGAGAAGAATGATATCCATATTCACGTGCCCGAAGGGGCGACGCCGAAGGATGGTCCGAGCGCCGGTATCGGCATGTGTACCGCTCTGGTTTCTGCGTTGACCGGCATTCCGGTGCGCGCAGATGTCGCCATGACCGGTGAAATTGCCCTGCGTGGACAAGTTTTACCGATTGGTGGGCTCAAGGAAAAGCTGCTCGCAGCGCACCGCGGCGGTATTCGCACAGTGCTCATCCCGCACGACAATATCCGCGATTTGAAGGAAATTCCCGACAATATCAAAGAAGATATCGAGGTCATTCCGGTCAAGTGGATAGACGAGGTTTTGCAGGTTGCCTTGCAATACATGCCGGAACCGCTGCAGGAAGGGGTTGAAGAGATGGTGGCAAAGGACGACAATCGGGATGCAGATGCCAAGGAACGTATCAGTACCCACTGATGCGGGGCAGGGGGCACGCAGATTTTTGCAGCGTCGTCGCCATCATCCGTACTGGCAGTAATGCCAGCTTCCTTGACAGGGTTTTTTGTCGCTTGTTATAAAGCGGCAACGCCCACCAGGTTGGCTGACTGGCCACGGCTTTGCTAAGTAAGACGATTTATAACGATTAACTAACACATCGAAATTGATAAGGGGACTTAGAGTGAACAAGTCTGAACTGATTGATGCTATCGCCGCATCCGCTGATATTCCTAAAGCTGCTGCCGGTCGTGCACTGGACGCCGTAATCGACTCAATCACTGGTGCGCTGAAAGATGGCGATTCGGTAGTTCTGGTCGGCTTCGGTACTTTCGCTGTCAAGGAGCGCGCTGCCCGTACTGGTCGCAACCCGCAGACTGGCGATCCTATCCAGATTAGCGCTGCCAAAATCCCGGGCTTCAAAGCCGGTAAAGCACTAAAGGATGCTGTCAACTGAGCAGTGTCTGACTT
>SKFV01000201.1 GCA_007117785.1 Pseudomonas sp. | reverse complement strand
TTTCATGTGACTGGCGCACCCGACAGGATTCGAACCTGTGACCCCTGCCTTCGGAGGGCAGTACTCTATCCAGCTGAGCTACGGGTGCGTAGGGCGGCAATGATACGCATTGCGCCCTGTTGCGTCTAGCGTCGGCTGTGCAAGTGCTGTCGGGAGCTGATGATGTTGACGGTTACAGATAAGCGGGCCGCAGCTATTTTGTCGGCAGGCGGTTTACCGGTATACTCGCGGCATTGTCTGATAATGCGAGTCGGTTTGATGGCCGGTTTGCCAGCGCATAACTAAAGCTATGATGAGGATGTTAAGGTGACAACTGTGAAAAAACTCCTGGCTGCCTCTGCAGCCATGCTTGCCCTGGTTGCCGGCGGTGCTTTTGCTTCAACGGTTGAGCAGGCCATTGCCGAGCGTATCAAGCCTGTTGGCAACGTATGCCTGCTAGGTGACCCTTGTGCCGATGAAGTTGCTGCTACACCGGCCGGCAATGGTGGTCAGGTAGCCGAAGCACGTTCTGGCCAGCAGGTCTATCAGCAGTTCTGTACCTCTTGCCACGCCAATGGCGTACTGGGTGCACCACTGACCAATGATGCCGATGCCTGGGGTGAGCGCCTGGCAGCCTGGAATGACAGCTGGGAAGAACTGACGCAGTCTGCAATCGTGGGTATTCCGCCGGGCATGCCGCCGCGCGGCACCTGCGGTAATTGCAGCGATGAAGAGCTGATGGAGTCGATCAAGTACATGTCTGGCCTCTGATCAGCCGAACAGCTTGAAAAAACCGCCGCTACCCTGCCGGGTGCGGCGGTTTTTTTATGCCTGTCGAGCCATAGCCAAATCAGGGACAGACCCCATTTACATTAAATGGGGTCTGTCCCTGATTAACGGCCAAGCAGGCTGCGGATGTCGGACAGTGCAGTATTGCCGCGTGCCTGTTTCTGCTCGGGTGGAGCGTCGTCGGTGCCTTCCCATTCAAGGTCTTCGTCAGGCAGTTCGTCAAGGAAGCGGCTGGGCAGGCAGTCGATGATTTCGCCGAACTGGCGACGGCGGGCGGCGAAGGTAAAGGTGAGGGTCTGGCGGGCACGGGTAATGCCTACATAGGTCAGTCGGCGTTCTTCCTCCACGCTATCGGCTTCAATGCTGGAGCGGTGGGGCAGGATTTCCTCTTCCATACCCAGAATGAATACATGGGGATATTCCAGGCCCTTGCTGGCATGCAGGGTCATCAACTGGACACGATCGGTATCTTCTTCCTCTTCCTGGCGATCGAGCATGTCGCGCAGGACCAGCTTGGCAATGGCATCTTCAATGTCGGTTTTGCCCTCTTCATCCCGCTCGATGATGCTTTTCAGGGCGTCGAGCAGAAACCAGACATTGCTCATGCGCTTGGCGGCAATCTCGTCACTGGAGCAGTTCTGGCGCAGCCAGTTCTCGTAATCCAGATCCAGCACCATGTCACGCAGTACGCCGATGGGTTCTTCTTTATGGCAGCGCTGACGAATGCCTTCAAGCCAGTTCTGAAAGCGTTGCAGGCGCTCGAGGTAGCGGGCATCCAAGTGTTCGGCCAGGCCCATTTCGGCACAGGCGGTGAACAGGCTGATCTGTCGGCCGTTGGCATAGTTGCTGAGCTTTTCCAGCGTAGCCGGACCGATTTCACGGCGCGGCACATTGATCACGCGCAGCAGGGCGTTGTCATCATCCGGATTGACCAGCAAGCGGAAGTAGGACATCAGGTCCTTGACCTCCTGGCGACTGAAAAAGCTGGTGCCGCCAGAGAGGTGATAGGGGATCTGGTGGTGCTGCAGCTTGAGCTCCATCAGGCGCGCCTGATGATTGCCCCGGTAGAGAATGGCAAAGTCTTTCCACGCCCGGCGATGTTTGAGGTGCGCGGTCTGGATCTCGGTGGCCACGCGTTCGGCTTCGGCATCCTCATTGCGGCAACGAATCACCCGGATCGGATCACCATAGCCGAGTTCACTCCATAGCTGCTTCTCGAACACGTGCGGGTTATTGGCGATCAGGGTGTTGGCGGCGCGCAGAATACGGCTGGTCGAGCGATAGTTCTGCTCGAGCATGACGACCTTGAGGCTGGGGAAATCATCTTTCAGCAATGCCAGATTCTCCGGCCGGGCACCGCGCCATGCATAGATCGACTGGTCATCGTCGCCGACGACAGTAAAGCGAGCGAGACTGCCGACCAGCATCTTCACCAGCAGGTACTGGCTGGCGTTGGTGTCCTGATATTCGTCAACCAGCATGTAGCGGATGCGGAACTGCCACTTTTCCAGCACATCCGGGTGATTGCGGAATAACATCACCGGGATAAGAATCAGGTCATCGAAGTCGACGGCGTTGTAGGCTTTGAGGGTGCGCTGGTAGTGCATGTAGACGCTGGCTGCTGTCTGCTCCTGGGGTGAGCGGGCATTGGCTAGCGCTTCGTCGGGCAGGATCAGGTCGTTTTTCCAGCTGGAAATCTGCTGTTGAATGCCATCGCTACCCTCGTCGGCGCCATAATCGCGATGCATCAGATCGGTAATCAGGGCCTGGGCATCTTGCTGGTCAAAGATTGAAAAACCGGGCTTGAAGCCCAGCTTCTGATGCTCCTTGCGGATAATGTTGAGACCCAGGTTATGGAAGGTCGAGACGGTCAGCCCGCGTGCATCGGGGCCTTTGATCAGTTGGCTGACGCGTTCTTTCATTTCCCGCGCGGCCTTGTTGGTAAAAGTCACGGCAACGATATGCCGCGCCTTGATGCCGCACTCGCGCACCAGGTAAGCGATCTTGCGGGTGATAACGCTGGTTTTGCCGCTGCCGGCACCGGCCAGCACCAGCAAGGGGCCGCTGATATAGTGAACAGCTTCCTGTTGGCGGGGGTTGAGGCGTGACACTGTGTATGGCTCCTGAGGTGAGCGCTCATTCTATCAGCTTGCGCTTGACAATCGGCAGTGATGGCTAAAGGCTAGGCTTGGTTATTGTCATAAAATTAGATATAACCTACTTTATAAAAATGCTGTATCTGTTTAATTTTTATGGGCCATTGGGGAACAATCTTGACTGCTAACAGCCAGGTGCAGCGTGTAGTACTGCTGGACGACGACCACGGTGCCTATGTGCAATTGTGCCGTCGGTTGGCTGCTATTCCCGATCAGCCCTATCGCCTCGAGCGTCTGGATTCATGGGCAGCCTTGCAGGCCTTGATTGCGGCGGGTGAAATTACTGCGGTACTGGTACGGGAAAGGTATTTGGCAGACATGCCCGAGTGCAGTGTACCGCTGATCTACCTGAGCTATCAGCCGGATCTGGTCGAGCTGCCTGCTGCACTTGCCGATACCATCTGGGATCAGGCCAGTGCCAGTGAAGTCATGCGCTGCCTGCGTTACACCATTGAACGCCATACTTTGCAGACCGCTCTCGATCATGCGGCCAGTTACGACTCGCTGACCGGCACCTGCAACCGGCAGATGCTGCAGGACCGTTTGCGCCAGGGCATGCGCCGGGCATTACGCGCCAACCAGCCGCTGGCGGTGCTGTTCATAGATCTCGATAACTTTCGCCGCGTCAACGATACCCTTGGCCATCAGGCCGGCGACCAGATTATTCTGGAAGTGGTCCAGCGGCTGCGCAATATGTTGCGCAATACCGACACTGTCGGGCGCATGGGTAGCGACGAATTTGCCGTGGTGCTGGAAGATTACCGCTCGCCGAGCAATCTGTTGCAGATCGCGCAAAAATTGGTCAGCGAACTGGCTGAGCCCTTTTTGCTCGGTTCGGAAAGCCTGTTGCTGGGTTGCAGCATAGGTATCGCCACTTACCCGGAAGCTGGACAGACCGTGGATACCCTCCTGCTGCATGCGAATATGGCGATGCAGCAGGCCAAGGATCAGCGTGGTTGCCAGTTTCATTTCTATGATGAGCGCCTTAACCTGCAGGCCAACAGCCTGATCGAATTCGAGACCTCCTTGCGACAGGCCCTGCGGCGTGGTGAGTTCGAGTTGCATTATCAGCCGCGTGTCGATCTGTCCAGTGGACGCATTGTCGGGTTGGAAGGCCTGATTCGCTGGCGTCACCCGGAGCGCGGGCTGCTCGGTCCCAACGAATTTATTCCACTGGCTGAACAAACCGGCCTTATCGTGCCCATGGGCTACTGGGTGATTGCGCGAGCTTGTCACGACCTGGCGCGCCTGCAGCGCCGTCGTCAGCCGGTGCATATTGCGGTCAATATGTCGTTCCGTCAGTTTCAGGACAGCCAGTTGCTTGCGACTGTTCGCCGCTTGCTGGAAAAAACTGGGGTCGATCCGCGCTTCCTCGAATTCGAGCTGACGGAAACCGCAGTAATGCAGCATCCGGAACAGGTCCTGCATACCATGGAAGGCATGGTCGGGCTTGGCGTGCGTTTCTCGCTGGATGACTTTGGTACCGGCTTCTCTTCCTTTGTGCACCTGCACAGCCTACCGATCGACTTGCTCAAGCTGGATCGCAGCTTCGTCAAGGGCGTTCACTTGCACGAAAGTGACCGCCAACTGGTCTCGGCTATGGTCGATATGGGCCATAGCCTGGGGCTGGAAGTGGTGGCCGAAGGGGTGGAAGAGCGTGCCCAGTTGGAGCATTTGCGCAGCATGGGGTGTGACCAGATTCAGGGCTATTTCATCAGCCCGGCACTGGCTTTTGACGAGCTGTGCTACTTCCTTGATGCCTATCAGCTGTGTCGTGATGACCTGATCGGCGAAGCCTGAGTCCTGCCTGATCCTGGCAATGCTCTATGTGGGTTGACGGTCCAGTTGCCGATACTGCAACGCTTCGGCCAGATGGTTTCGGGTGATCTGTTCCTCGGCCTCGAGGTCAGCCAGTGTGCGCGCAACCTTGAGTACCCGGTGACTGGCGCGGTGTGACAGCCCCAGGCGTTCGATCGCCTGTTCCAGCCAACTGGCATCGGTATCAGTCAATGCGCAGTGATCGCGCAGGCCGGCCAAATCCAGGTGTGCATTCAGGCAGCCCTGGCGCTGCAATTGACGTTCCTGAGCTGAGGCCACCAGTGCGGCGGCGGTGGCGCTGTCCGGCTTTGCCGGCGCCTGCTGACGCAGGCTTACCGGCTCGTTATGCATTTGCAGATGCAGGTCGATGCGGTCCAGTAATGGACCTGACAGTTTGCTGCGATAACGGCTGATCTGCTCCGGTGTACAGCTACAGCGACCGGAAGGGTCGCCCTGATAGCCGCAAGGGCATGGGTTCATGGCGGCGATCAATTGAAAGCGGGCAGGAAACGTCAGTTGCTCGCGTGCCCGGGCGATATGAATCTGACCGGATTCCAGCGGCTCGCGCAGCATTTCCAGTACCTTGCGATCGAATTCGGGCAGCTCATCCAGAAAGAGCACGCCCTGGTGCGCCTGGCTGACCTCTCCGGGTCGAGGCTGACTACCACCTCCGACCAACGCCGCTGGAGATGCGCCATGATGGGGCGCGCGAAAAGGGCGACGCGGCCAGTGCTGTAATGGCCCTTGCCCGCAAATGGACTGGATAGCTGCCACTTGCAGCGCCTGATGCTTGCTCAGAGGCGGCAAGATGCCGGGCAAACGGCTGGCCAGCAGGGTTTTACCCGTGCCGGGCGGGCCAAACAGCAGCAGGTTATGCCCGCCGCTGCCTGCGACCTGCAGAGCGCGCTTGGCCTGGGCTTGGCCCTGGACATCGGACAAATCCGGGTACGCCTCGGACATAGCCGGTACTTTGCTGCAGAACGGTGCAAGCGGCGTTTCGCCGCGCAGGTGGGCAACGACATCGAGCAAGTGGTCGGCAGCGATAATGGTCAGGCCGCGCACCAGCGCAGCTTCCTGTGCGTTATCACTGGGCACCAGCAGGCTGCGACCAGCCTCACGACAGGCCAGGGCTGCAGGCAATACGCCCTGAATCGGGCGCAGCGCGCCGGACAGGGCCAGCTCGCCGAGGCATTCATGCGCAGCCAGCACCTTGGCATCGATCTGGCCACTGGCGCAGAGCAAACCCAGGGCAATGCCCAGATCAAAGCGCCCACCTTCCTTGGGCAGGTCGGCCGGCGCCAGGTTGATGGTAATGCGTTTGAGACTTGGGTAGTCGAGCTGACTGTTGCTCAGGGCGCTGCGCACGCGGTCCTTGCTTTCGCGTACGGCAGTTTCCGGCAGGCCCACCAGGGTCATGCTCGGCATACCGTTTGCCAGATGAACTTCCACACTTACCAGCGGCGCCTGAATGCCCAGCTTGGCGCGGCTATGCACGATAGCCAGTGACATGATCACTCCTTGATCATTGAGGTTGAAAGAGCTCAGCCTTCCTTGTGCTGCTCCAGTTGCGCGACGCGCTTTTCCAGGGCTTCCAGCTTTTCACGGGTGCGTTGCAGCACCACCTGCTGGGTCTCGAATTCATCCCGGCTGACCACGTCCAGTTTGCTCAGTGCGCTGTTGAGCAGCACTTTAAGCCGACTTTCCATCTCTGCCGGAGACAGGCCTTTTTCGCTTAGCAGCATGCGGGCGGCCTGGCCGCTGACCGCGCCAATCAGAACCTTGTGCAGCATAGGGCTTCCAGAGTTCGGGGCTGGCCGGGTGATCCAGCCAGAAAACCCGATTGTAACACTGTGCCAGGTTTCAGGCCCAGTAGTGGCTGGGCTCAGATTGACTCACCAGAGTTGTGCACCGGGAAAAGGCGGTTCGCACCAAAAAAGCGCACTAAAAGGGTGCGCGATGCCGGCCGAGGGTCATTAAAAAGATCTAGGTTATTGAAAAATAACATTAAAACAAAAGCTGGCAAAGAATCTGCAAAGGCCTTCCCAGCTGCGATTTGTTGGCCTGTCCAAAACAGGGCATGTCACTTAACCCAGCGAGACTTTGAGAAAAGCCAATGTCCGTTTCTAAAAGCCTCTAACTCGGCATAGACTTGCACTGTCCCCCCAGGGCAAGTCTGAATAACACGGGAGTATTCACATGAAATTAGTAACGGCTGTAATCAAGCCATTCAAGCTGGACGATGTGCGTGAAGCACTGTCCGAAATTGGCGTTCAGGGCATCACTGTCACTGAGGTCAAGGGCTTTGGTCGGCAGAAAGGTCACACCGAGCTGTATCGTGGTGCCGAGTATGTTGTCGACTTTCTGCCCAAGGTGAAAATCGATGTGGCCATCGGTGACGACATGCTGGATCGCGTCATTGAGTCCATCTCCAAGGCAGCCAACACCGGCAAGATTGGTGACGGCAAAATCTTTGTGGTCAATCTGGAACAGGCCATCCGCATTCGAACCGGGGAAACCGGTACCGACGCCGTCTAAGGCGGTTTCAACCAACTACATTGCATCTAAGCCTATATGGGGGGCTTACCAATGGAAGAAATTCTTCACACTTCTTATGCGATCGATACCTTCTACTTTCTGGTAGCCGGTATTCTGGTCATGTGGATGGCGGCTGGTTTCGCCATGCTCGAGGCGGGCCTGGTCCGCGCTAAAAGTACTACCGAAATTCTGGCCAAAAACGTCGCGCTGTACTCCATCGCGTCGGTGATGTACCTGATTATCGGTTACTACATCATGTATGACTCTGCAGGTTCCATCTTCCCGAGCCTGGGCTTTTTGATCGGTGCGGAAAACACCGTTGAAGAAGTACTGGCTGGTGGCGATGACGCACCTTACTACTCCAACCGTTCCGACTTCTTCTTCCAGCTGGTATTTGCTGGTGCCTGTATGTCGATCATCTCCGGTGCTGTTGCCGAGCGCATGAAACTGTGGGCCTTCCTGGCTTTCGCAGTGGTCATGACCGGTTTCATCTACCCGATTCAGGGCGCCTGGAGCTGGGGTGAAGGCTGGTTGTACGAGATCGGTTACTCCGATTATGCCGGTTCCGGTATCGTTCACATGGCAGGTGCCGTAGGTGCATTGGCCGGTGTCATCCTGCTGGGTGCTCGTAAAGGCAAGTATGGTGCGAACGGTCAGGTCAACGCCATTCCGGGTTCCAACCTACCCTTGGCTACCCTGGGTATGTTCATCCTGTGGATGGGCTGGTTCGGCTTCAACGGTGGTTCAGAGCTGAAAATGTCTGACATCGAGTCGGCCAACAACGTAGCTCAGGTGCTGGTCAACACCAACATGGCGGCTGCCGGTGGTCTGATCGCAGCGATGATCGTATCGCGCATCCTGTTCGGCAAGACTGACCTCACCATGATGATCAACGGTGCTCTGGCCGGTCTGGTCTCGATCACTGCCGAGCCTTTGGCCCCGGGTGGCTTCCAGGCCATGCTGATCGGTGCTGTTGGTGGTGTGATCGTGGTCTTCTCCATCCTGGCGCTGGACAAGCTGAAGCTGGACGATCCGGTCGGTGCTATCTCTGTTCACGGTACTGCCGGTATCTGGGGTGTGATGGCTGTGCCGCTGACCAACAGTGACGCCAGCTTTGGTGCCCAGATTGTCGGTGTCGTCGGCATCTTCCTCTGGGTCTTCATCGCCAGTCTGATCGTGTGGGGCATCATCAAAGCCACCATCGGTCTGCGCATCAGCGAAGAAGAAGAGTACGAAGGCGCGGATATTTCCGAGTGCGGTATGGAAGCCTATCCGGAGTTCACTCAGAAGTAATACTGAGTAGAACTGCGCAACACGCAACAGGGCGCCTTCGGGCGCCCTGTTTTGTTTGGAGCAAACTATGTGGATACAACGCAGTATCAGGTTGCGCGCCCGTGCGCGCGGCTTTCATCTGATTGACCGGGAAGTGCTAACGGCCTTGCCTGAGTTGGCTGAGATGCAGGTTGGCTTGTTGCATCTCTGGCTGCAACATACCTCCGCCTCTATCACCATTAACGAAAATGCTGACCCTTTGGTGCGTGATGATATGGAAGCCTTTTTACGTCACCTGGTGCCGGATGAAACGTCCTGGTTCAAGCATACGTACGAAGGCCCGGATGACATTACCGCACACATCAAAAGCAGCTTGCTGGGCGTGCAACTCAGTATTCCGGTCAGTAGCGGTCGTCTGGCCATGGGGACCTGGCAGGGTATCTATCTGGGCGAGCACCGTGAACAGGCTGGCAGCCGACAGTTGCTGGCTAGCCTGCAGGGTGAGTAAAAAAGTTGTTGCCAGGACTGGTTAAAATTTTCAGTTGGGCTATAAATAGCCTGTTTTCCAACCACAAAGGTGGCTGCCGTGAGTGCTGAAGATCTTGATGACGACATGGATGCGGTAGACGACGAAGAGATGGACGACCTGCCGGAAGCGGATGACGCGGATAGCGACGTCGGTAGCAAGGTGCGCAAGAAAGCTGCCGCCAGCAAGGGCGACGAGCTGGAAGGTGTGTCGCTCGAAGCCAAGGAGCGTGAGCGACAGATGCTGGCCCAGCAGATCGAGGAGTATCTCGCCCGAGGCGGCAAGGTGCAGGAAGTCAAGGATGATGTGCTGAACGACCCGCCGCGCAAACCTGAATCCAAATACGGCAGTCGGCCGATCTAGTCCGTGTTAATTAGGGACAGACCCCATTTTATAAAATGGGGTCTGTCCCTAATTGAATGCAGGTGGTAATTAACGTGATCGCCGGGTGCGCTGAAAGTCGTTCAGCCAGGGCTGGATTTCGCTCAGGCACTTGACCTCACCATCTGCCGGTTGGTGTTCTTCCGGCCAGGGCGTACCCAAGCGATTGAACCAGAGGCTGGCCATGCCGACGCTGCGGGCGCCATGCACATCGTCGGATGGGTGATCACCAATATGCAGTGCATTCCCCGGCTCTACGCCGACACGCTGCAGTGCGGCCATAAAGGGCTCTGGGGCGGGTTTGCTGATACCGACTTCGTCGGCGGAGACAATCGCCTGAAAATACTTGTCCAGCCCCAGCCGACGCACATCGGCATTGCCGTTGGAAATGGTCGCCAGCGCATAGTGCCTGGATAATTCAGCCAGCAATGACTCTGCATGCGGAAATAGCTCGACGGCATGGCGCGCCTCGAGAAATACTGCAAAACCCTCTAGTGCCAGCGCGTCGGCTTCGGCTTCCGGGTAGCCCGCCTGGAGCAAGCCGTGGCGCAGCACGGCAATACGAAAATCGGTTACCCGGTGGCGCAGCTCTGGGTCCATTGCCAGCACCTGGCTACGCAGTGCGCGCCGCGCATCGCTGTCCAGGTTGCGGGTAAAGAGTGGTGCTTGCTGGTCCAGCCAGTCGAGCAGGATTTTTTCGGCAGCCACCACTACGGATTCGGTTTCCCACAGGGTGTTGTCCAGGTCAAAGGTCAGCAATTGGATCATGAGTCCCTCGTTTTGCGTTTGGCTCGTGGGTGGGCGCGGTCATACACCTGGGCCAGGTGTTGAAAGTCCAGATGGGTGTATACCTGGGTCGTGCTGATGTCGGCATGCCCGAGCAGCTCCTGTACAGCGCGCAGGTCACCGGAGGATTCCAGCATGTGACTGGCAAAGGAATGTCGCAGCATATGGGGATGCAGGTTCTGCCCGAGTACCTGTTGCCCGGCATGGCGCACGCGCACCTGAATTGCCCGGTGCCCCAGGCGCTGGCCGCGCTGGCTGACAAATAGCGGACTACCGGTGGCCTCCAGTCGGGGGTGGGCTGCCAGCCAGTCTTGCAAGGCCTCGCGGGCTTTACGTCCGACCGGCAGGATGCGGGTCTTGTTGCCTTTACCGGTTACCCGGACTTCGCCCTGGCTCAGGTCCAGATCCTGGGTATTCAGTGCCGCCAGTTCCGCCAGGCGCAAACCCGACGAATAGAAAAGCTCCAGCATGGCGCTGTCACGCAGGCCAATCCAGTCCGGCTCGGCGCTGCTGCTGAACAGTTGCGCGGCGCGGTCGGTATCCAGGGTTTTTGGCAGTTTGCGACCAGCCTTGGGCGCGCGCAGGTCCAGTGCCGGGTTGTGTTGGCAATGGCCTTCGCGTTGCAGATAGCGGTAGAAGCTGCGGATTGCACTCAGCCAGCGCTGCAGGCTGCGCGGTGACTGGCCTCGTTGATGTCGGCGCGCCAATAGGGGGCGCAAGCGTGCCTGGTCCAGTTGCTCCCAACTATCCATGCCCTGTTCATTCATCGCACTGACCAGTGATTGCAGGTCGCGCTGGTAAGCAGTAACGGTCTGTGCCGATACCTGGCGTTCAGCCTCCAAATGGTGCAGGAAAGCATCCAGTAGCGGCAACAAGCCTGCTTGCTCAGGCATCGTTGGCCGGCACTTCGTCGCGCAGTTGTGGCGGATGCAGCAGCAAGCGGCCAAGGGTGTCGGCGATAAAGCCGAGGAACAGAGTACCGCTGGCCTGTTTGTAATGACCAGAGTCTCGGCTGCCCAGCGCCAATACACCGTGTAGACCCTGGTGTTGGATTGGAGACACAGTGCAGGAGGCGACATCTTTGCCGCTGTCGCCAAACAGGAAGATAAGTTCAGCCGGGCGCAGGATGCCGCTGAGCGTCTTGCCGCTATCGAGCAGATGGCCGATAGCTTCGCGTGCGGCCTGATGGGTGACACAGCGGGCGTTACTGAAACGCTCGGTTTCACTGAACAGGATCAGGCTGGCGTAAGGCACCTGAAAGTCATTGCGCAGGCTGTCTTCAACCTGGGCAATGATCTGTTCCTGGCTGTCTGCTTCCAGCAGGTCGAGGATCAACCGGCGGCTTTTCTCAAACAGGCGGTCATTGTCCCGTGCAACATCCATCAACTGATTCAGACGGTTACGCATCTCGATATTGCGTTCACGCAGTAACTTGACCTGGCGCTCGACCAGCGAGATGGAATGCCCGCGCTCGTGCGGAATAATCAGCTCCGGCAGCAGTTCGTCATACTCGGCAAAAAATGCCGGATGCTTGCGCAGGTAGTTGGCTACCTGCTCGGCGCTGGGCAATGGTTCTTCGGTCTTGCCGCGTTTTTCGCTCATACCCGTATCTGCCCCTCGTAAACCCGTGTGGCTGGCCCGGTCATCAACACAGGTTTACCGCTTCCGGCCCATTCGATCAAGAGTTGCCCGCCGGGCAGGTCGACCTTGACGGGTGACTGCAGCAAACCCTGACGGATACCGGCCACAGCCGCAGCACAGGCACCGGTGCCGCAGGCCAGCGTCTCGCCAGCGCCCCGTTCGTAAACGCGCAGACGCACGTGGTGTGCGTCCAGAAGCTGCATAAAGCCGGCATTCACCCGTTGCGGAAAGCGCGGGTGGTTTTCAATCAGCGGGCCGAGTCGCTCAACGCCGGCGTTATCCAGGTCATCCACCAGGGTCACGCAATGCGGATTGCCCATGGAGACGGTGGCGACATCCAGCGATTGCCCAGCGACATCCAGCGCATAGGTGTGCGCTTCGTTGTCAGCCTGAAACGGAATCTCCGTTGGTGCAAAACGGGGTGCACACATATTCACCCGCACCTGGCCGTCACGCCTTACGTTGAGCACAATCGGACCGCCTGTCGTCTGTACGTGAATCTCGTCTTTGGCCGTTAGCCGCTTGTCCTGCACAAAGCGTGCAAAGCAGCGCGCACCGTTGCCGCATTGCTCCACTTCGCTGCCATCGGCATTGAAGATGCGGTAGCAAAAATCCATGTCGGGATTGGTCGGCGGCTCAACCAGCAATAGCTGATCAAAACCGATACCGAAACGCCGGTCACTCCACTGGCGGATCAGTTTAGGATTGAGACTGACGTGCTGGGTGATCAGGTCAATGACCATGAAGTCGTTGCCCAGCCCCTGCATTTTGGTGAATCGCAACAACATCTCAAGCCTCGGGCAGCAGGCTTTCGCCGGCAAAAAGTTCGGCAACGGTTTCGCGCCGCCGCACCAGGTGTTGCTGGCTGCCATCAACCAGTACCTCGGCGGCACGCGGTCGGGTGTTGTAATTCGAGCTCATGACAAAGCCGTAGGCACCGGCAGAACGCACGACCAGCAGATCGCCGGGGGCCAGTGCCAGCGCACGGTCCTTGCCGAGGAAATCGCCGGTTTCGCAGACCGGGCCAACCACATCCCAGACCTGGGGCGGCTGATCATCGCGTGGGCATACCGGGTCAATACCCATCCAGGCGCTGTACAGGGCCGGGCGAATCAAATCGTTCATCGCCGCATCGATAATGGCAAAATTCTTGTGCGTGGTGGGCTTGAGCAGGTTGACCCGGGTCAGCAACACACCGGCATTGGCGACAATCGACCGGCCGGGCTCAAACAACAGGGTCAGTTGGCGATCACCCAGACGCTCGCGCACCTGACGCAGGTAATCGCCCGGGCTCGGTGGCTGCTCGTCGGCATAGGTCACCCCCAGGCCACCACCCAGATCCAGATGCTGGATGCAGATACCTTCGGCTGCCAGTTCATCCACAAGCACCAGTAACCGATCCAGCGCGTCGAGGAAGGGGCTGACCTCGGTCAGCTGTGAGCCGATATGGCAGTCAACGCCATGAATGGCAATATTCGGCAGGCTGGCAGCATGGCGATACACGGCACCGGCGTCCGCAATGTCGATACCGAACTTGTTCTCTTTCAGCCCGGTGGAGATATAGGGGTGAGTCCCTGCATCGACGTCCGGATTGACCCGCAGAGACACCGGCGCTTTGACGCCAAGTTCGGCGGCTACATGCTGCAGGCGTTCCAGCTCGGCAGTCGATTCCACATTGAAGCAGTAGATGCCCACGTCCAGCGCGCGGCGCATTTCCGCCGCGGATTTACCCAGACCGGAGAAAACCACCCGCCCTGGATCGCCACCGGCGGCGAGTACCCGTTCCAGTTCACCGCCAGAGACGATATCGAAACCGGCCCCCAGCCGCGCGAGTACATTCAGCACGCCCAGGTTGGAGTTGGCCTTGACCGCAAAACAGACCAGGCGCGAACAATCTTTCAGTGCCTCATCCCAGGCCAGCCAGGCCTGTTCGATGGCGCTTCGTGAGTAGACGAAAGAAGGGGTGCCATGTTGATCGGCGATATGACGCAGCGCAACCTCTTCGGCATAGAGTTCACCATCTCGGTATTCAAAAGCTGACATGCGCTGACTCACCGTTGCGTGGGTTGCTGGGTGACTTCTTCTTCCGCCTGGCTGGTAGGCTGTGCCGCGCCTTCAGGCTGATACAGCGGGCCTTTCTGGCCGCAGCCGGCAAGCATGAGCAGAAGAAGGCAGGCAGCACTGAGCATTTTCATGGGGGCGTCCTTGAGAAATCGGTAAAGTTGTTGCCCAGTATACCAGCCCTGAGGGTCACTGGCGCAGGCTGTCCATGGCCTGGTTCAGCGCCTGCTCCAGTTGCTGGCGATAGCGCAGATAATGAATGGTTTGCATCTTGCCCGCCGGGTCGGCCGCAGAAAGGTCAAGGTCAGTGATATAGCAGGGGTAGCGCGAGTGCTCGCGGCGACGGTCGAGGATGTGGCGGGCAACCGCGGCAAACAACTGGTCGCCATGGTCCAGCGCCGAAAACTCGCGGTGTTCGCAGAAAATACTCACCACCCAACTGCTGTGCTGGGCACTGGGTTCGGCAATTGCCTGTACCGCGTAGAAATCAGCTTCCAGCTTCAGTTCCGGTACCGGGCGCAGGACGATGCGTGTCGGGTGGTTGGCCCCGGCAGGCAGAATCTCGCCAATCTGCAGTTCGTCCTGGTTGCGCTGGGCATCCAGCGGCTGATTGATCTGGCGGCGCAAGCGCACGCTGTACAAAAATCGCAGCAGCGGCAGCAAGAGGGTTTGCTCATCCTGATACCCGGTGCGCTGGCGCCACAGTGAGCCGCGCTCATCCAGTACATACAGCTCGGCTTGCTGATTACCGAGCAAGCGGTAAAACACCTGAATGCGCCCCGGCTTGTCCTGGCGCAATACCAGTGCCAGGTCCTGACCTTGCAGTGCGTAGCTATCCAGATGCAGCCCGGTATGCCGCGGCTTGCTGCGACCCAGGTGACGTTGCAGCGCTTCCTGGTCATCCAGCGCGGTAACCTCGATCACGCCATTGCGCCGTTC
>SKFV01000087.1 GCA_007117785.1 Pseudomonas sp. | reverse complement strand
GATGTGCTGAAGTTGCTCAGCTTCAATATTCAGGTGGGGATCAATACCCAGCGTTACCATCACTATGTCACCAAGAGCTGGCAGCATCTGTTTCCGCATGCTGGTCGTCATCTGACACTGGGTCAGATTGGCCGCATGCTGAACAATTTCGATCTGGTTGCCCTGCAGGAAGTGGATGGCGGCAGTATTCGCTCCGGCTACGTCAATCAGGTGGAACATCTGGCTCGTGAAGGTCAGTTCCGTTACTGGTATCAGCAGCTCAATCGCAATCTTGGGCGTTTTGCCCAACACTCCAATGGCTTGCTCAGCCGCTATGCCCCCGGCCTGCTGGAAGATCACAAACTACCTGGCTTTATGCCTGGGCGCGGTGCGATTTTCACCCGCTTTGGGGAGGGCGACGATGCCCTGTTGGTGGTTATGATGCACCTCGCGTTGAGCACCCGGGCGCGGGCGAGTCAATTGAGCTATATCCGTGAGCGCATTGCCGACTATCGGCATGTGGTGTTGATGGGCGATATGAATACTCACGCCGAAGATTTGCTTGAGCATTCACCGCTGCGTGGCAGTGCGCTGCATACGGCGGAGTTGCCCGGTACTTTCCCTAGCTGGAAGCCAGCACGGGCATTGGATCATATTCTGCTGACCTCGAGCTTGAGTATCGAACAGGTGGATGTGTTACCGCTGGCGATTTCCGATCACTTGCCGGTTTCCATGCATATCCGTTTGCCGCCCGGCCTGCGCGGTCAAACCAAGGCTGGCAACTGAGGCCTTACGCCCTATACTCTGAAGTATCGGTGGCAGGTTCACTTACACTGCTGCTCATTGAACAGGGATTCAGCATGACGGAAAGCCGCCAAACCGCACCGCAAGGCGTCGAGGGAAATTTTTCTCAGGCAGACGCGGAGGAAGTGCTCAAACGCGGATTGGTTCGCCTCAGCATTGCTGCTGCAGGCGTTGACCCGCTTCTGGACAAGCGGTTGCAACAACTGCGGGCGGCTCTGCGCAGTGAGTGCCCGGCCAGCGCAATGGCAGAATTACTGCCCGATCTGGAACGTGCCGTACTGACGGTCGATACCGAGCGCGAGCAGCGTATGGCCTCGATCACCGACCAGCTACGCACACTTGTTGAACAGCTGCTCGCGCGTACCCCGCCGCCCGAAACACGCAAAACCTTGCGAACCATTATTGATCAGCTCAGCAAGCCCATGCTTTACCCTTCCGCCTACCATGGGGTCCTGGAGCGGCTGGTGCCGGCACAGGCGCAAACATTGCGCATTGATTCATCTAATAGCCATTCCGGCGGCCTGTTTTCGCGCCTTTTTCAGCGCAGTGGTGAGCAGGCTCCCGCTACAGAAGACGTGCCAGCGATCAATTTGGCCGAGGCTCAACCGGAGCCGGTTACCGATGCTGCTATCCACAGCGGAGTTATAAGTGATGAGGGCGCTAGTTACAGCCAGGTTGCGGCCCATGTCGAAGGTATTTTACTGGATCTGCTGAACCAGCTGGAAGTGGCCGAGCATCAGCAGAGTCTGTGTGATCACCTCAAGCTGCGGGTCACTGACGGGTTGAACTGGTACGAGCTGGCCGCTGTACTGGACCAGATGAGCCAACTGATTCTGTTGGCACAGCAAAATCGGCAGGGTGACTTTGAACGGTATCTGCAACAGCTCAACGAGCGCCTGGCCCAGTTCCAGGGCAATCTGGAAGAGACCCATTCCGCCTATAGCGGCTCACTGGATGCGGGGGCCCAACTGGAAGGTGCTATCCGTGAGCAGGTTGAAGGCCTTCACGAAGATGTGCGTGAAGCCTCTGACCTGAACAGTCTCAAGGCGACGGTAGAAAGCAAGCTGAACAACTTGATGCATGATGTCGAAGAAGCGCGCTCAATTCGTCAGCAGCGCGAACAGGAAGTCAGTGAGCGCCTGAATGTGATGGTTGAGCGTATCCAGGTGATGGAGGTGGAGGCCCAGACTATCCGCAAGCACCTGGAAGAACAGCGTCATCGCTCGCTGCTCGACAACCTGACCGGTATGCCCAATCGTGCGGGCCTGCAGAAGCGCATGGAAGAAGAATACGAGCGCTGGCAACGCTATGGCGGCCAGTTGCTCCTGGCCGTGCTCGACGTCGATCATTTCAAGGCAATCAACGATGGCTTTGGTCATTTGGCCGGGGACAAGGTGCTGCGGCTGATTGCCCAGCAAGTGTCCCGGCGTCTGCGCAAGAGCGATTTCATCGGTCGTTTCGGCGGCGAGGAGTTTGTAATCCTGTTGCCGGGCACCAGTCCGGAGCAGGGCGAAACCGTGCTCGAAGCCCTGCGCAGTGGCATTGAGGAGTGCCCGTTTCACTTCAAGAACGAGCGGGTCACCATAACCGTGTCCATCGGGTTTACCGATTTTCAGCAGGGTGATGAACTCGATGCGGTGTTTGAACGCGCCGACAAGGCCATGTATGCGGCCAAGTCGGCCGGACGAAACCGCCTGATCCGCGCCTGATTCGATTCTCCTGTCTCTACAGGTCTAGCGTCATCTGATGGCTGGATGCCGGCGTTTTCCGCCGCTGGCGCGGTCGTTTGCGGCTGGCGTGGCGCTGGCGGATACCCTCTTGCCACTCGGCTCTCTGTTCCCCCGGTTGGGTTTGCAGGTGCAGCTTGATCAGCCGGCGGGCCTCGCGGGCGGCCGCTTCATGGTCAATCACCGGTGCCGGGTAGTCCTCACCAATACGTACGCCCCATTGTTGCTGCAAGCTGGCGGGTAACTGCCAGGGTTGATGAATCCAGCTCGCTGGTACGCGAGCCAGTTCCGGCACCCAATGACGGATATAGTCACCCTCGGGGTCCTGCTCCAGTGACTGTTTCACCGGGTTGTAGATGCGCAGAGCGTTGATCCCGGTGGTACCGGACTGCATCTGAGCCTGGCAGTAATGAATGCCAGGCTCATAGTCGGTGAATTGCCGTGCCAGATGCAGGGCGCTGTCTCGCCAGGGCAGCCAGAGCAGGTAACTGGCAAAGCTCATCAGGCAGGCGCGCATGCGAAAGTTCAGCCAGCCATCGTGGTGCAATTGGCGCATGCAGGCATCCATCATCGGGTAACCGGTGCGCCCCTCCGCCCAGGCAGCCAGGTGCTCTGGCTTGCTGTCGCTGCGCAGGCCGCGCATGGCCGGGTAGAGATCGACAAACTCGATATCCGGTTGATCTTCCAGCTTCTGGATAAAATGACAATGCCAGTACAGGCGAGACTTGAACGCCTGCAAGCTGGCGCGCCATGACGCGTCGGCCTGCTCCGCCAGCGCGGTATCCGTGGCTTGAACCACTTCGCGCAGGCTGATGCAGCCATAGGCCAGATAGGTACTCAGGCGAGCGCAATAGTGGCTGGCCGCGGCGGGTGCCGAGAGACTGGCCCGGTAAAGGCGACTGCGTTGTCCGAGAAAGCTGCGCAGCAAACGCAGGCCATGGTAACGCCCTCCGGGTTGACGTCCGGGGCAGGGCCTGTGTTCGGCGCCCAGAGGGTGTTCCAGCGGTGGTAACTGTGTGAGTACAACGGGTTGCAGTCGGGCTGGTGCCTGATGTTTTGGCTGCGCCATAAAGCGATCCCAGGCGCTGGCCCAGTGATCGCGGTCGGCCAGGGGGCGGCAGACACCGAACTGCTGATATTGATGCCATTCGATGCCCACGACTTTGAGCCAGTGGGCGACCTGACGGTCCCGCTGGTAGGTCCAGCCATTGCCAGTTTCTTCATGGCTATGCACCGCGCGTAACCCGAAACGCTGGTGCAAATCCTTGAGTACGCTGAGGATCTCACCCTCGCAGACCAGCAAGCCCTGGCCGCGCTGGCGCAGGTCGTGATCCAGTTCACGCAGGCTTTCGGCGATAAACTGCCAATGCCGCAGGGCGCTGTCGGGTTGCTGCCAGAGTTCAGGTTCGATCACATAGACAGGCAATACCGGGCCACGCGCAGCGGCAGCGGTCAGTGCCTCATGGTCTGCGCTACGCAGGTCACGCTTGAGCCAGACCAGCTCAATCATCTGTCTGCTAGCCAGGTGCGCACATAGGCGCCATGCGGATCATGCCGCTTGGCCTGTTCACGTACATTGAAAGCGCGTCCGCCGCGCGGGTCATGGCCGACACCGGCAATGTAGGCCCAGTTGCCCCAGTTGCTGCCAACCTCGAAATCAATCAGTTGCTGCTCGAACCAGGCTGCGCCCAGGCGCCAGTCCTGTTGCAGGTCATGCACCAGATAGCTGGCGGCGATCTGCCGGCCACGGTTGGAGATAAAGCCGGTACGGTTCAGCTCCTGCAGGCAGGCATCGACAAAGTCATTGCCGGTCTGGCCGCTGCGCCATTGCTCGAAGCGCTCATCCCGGTTGGCCACCGGTGCATGATCGGACAGGCCACGCAAACGGAACCAGGCGCCGCCGTGCTGCTGCAGGGCCAAGCGGAAAAATTCGCGCCAGAGCAGCTCAAAGCCCAACCAGTAGGTGGAGTCGTTGGCACCGTAAGTGTCTTCATGCCGGCGCAGTTCACGCCAGACGTGGCGCACCGACAAGCTGCCATCGGCCAGCCAGGGTGACAGCTTGCTGGAAAAGTCGCGCCCCAGCAGGCCATTACGGGTTTCTTTGTAATGCCGCACGGATTGATCGCGCCACAGATACTGGCTCAACCAGTCAAGCCCCGCCGCTTCGCCAGCGCCGGATGGCAATGCACTACGTGGTTCAGCATCGGGTGCCTGCAGGCCGAACTGCGCCAGTGTTGGCCAGGCTTCACGCATGCCCATGGCATCACGCGGCCAGGGCCCCATGCGTTGGCGGGCGCGGACTTCATGTAGCTCGGGTAGCTGCCGTTCGATCTGGTTGCGAAAGCGGGTAAACACCTGCGGCAGCTTATCCAGCCCAAAGGGCAGGTCATCCAGCGCAAACAGGCGGTTGTCCTGCACCTGTTGCAGCTGGCAGCTATCCGGCAGCTGTCCGGCTATCTGCCGTAACCGCGCCAGCTCGTCCGGCGCATACTCGCTGTGGGTGCGCAGCAGGCGGACATCCAGTTCACGACACAACTCGGGCAGGGCTTGTTCGGCGGCTTGCGGCAACAGCAGCAGTCCGGGGCTGCCGAGGGTACGCAAGCCGTTATCCAGTGCGCGCAAGGCCGCTAGCAGGTGCTGGGCGCGGTGGGCTCCGCAGCGCCGGACACCTTGCTCATCGGCGACAAATTGTGCCGGGTCGAGGCAGTAAACCGGCAGGCAGGGCTGGGTCAGGTCCAGCCCTTCGAGCAGCGGGTTGTCGTGCAGGCGCAGGTCCTGTTTGAACCAAAGCAGGGTAGTCATCGGCGTTTCCGTGGATGAATGTTTCAATAAAGCTATACATTAGCTTATTTATTGTACAGTATCAGTACATAGCAAATGATTGCCTGATTTCTCCACCGCCTGCGAGGTCCCCATGTCATCATCAGCACCCAATAAAACCAGCAACCACGCCGATCGACTGCCCTGTCGGGGCTGCACCCCGGATTGCCCCAATCGCGCGACCTGCAATGGCACGCCCTGGCGTTCCGACTATGAAAGTCCCCTGGCGCAAGGTAAGTCACCTCGCCACTGATTCAGGAAGCCGCTGAAAACAATCTGCGTTGCTGCTGCCGCGTTAAGCACACCCTGAAAATGCTCATTTGCAGTACCGCCTCGCCATTGATCCTGCTTGAACAAGTGCGCAGCAAGGCCGAAGATAACGCCCATCTGTCTTCTTGCTGCGAGAATGTTCATGCGTCGATGCTTGCCCGCTGTCCTGCTCCTGTTGCTGCTCGCCGGTTGCGGTTCCAGTCCGGTCATCGATACCCGCTATACCGCGGTCAGTCAGGACAGTCGGGTGCAGTACGTGATTCTGCATTACACCTCGTCCGGTCTGCAGCGCTCACTCAACCATCTCGCCCATGGCGGCGTCAGTAGCCACTTCCTGATTGATCGTCAGCCCCCCACCATCTACCGCCTGGTTGATGAACATCGCCGCGCCTGGCATGCCGGTGACAGCAGCTGGAATGGCCGCACCTGGCTGAATGCCAGTTCCATCGGCATCGAGCTGGTGCACTACGGCTATCACGATACCGCCGAGGGCCGGATCTGGCCGGCTTACGAGCCAGCGCAGATTGATGCGCTGATCGCTCTGTTACGCGATATCTTGCAACGCCATGGGCTTGGCCCGGAGCGGGTACTTGGTCATAGCGATGTGTCTCCGCAGCGCAAGGTGGACCCTGGTCCGATGTTCCCCTGGCAACAACTGGCCGACGCTGGCGTGGCGATCTGGCCGGATGCGGCTGAGGTCGAGCAGTGGTCGACGCAGTTGAAGCAGTGCCTACCGCCCGTTGACTGGTTCCAGCAGGCGCTGGCTGAAGTCGGTTATACCCAGGCGGTCAGCGGCGACCTGGATCGTGCCACACGCAATGTATTGGCCGCTTTCCAGATGCGTTTCCGCCCGCGTTTACACGACGGCGAGCCGGACACTGAAACCGCTGCCCTGTTGGCCGCATTGAGTCCACATGCCGCTGAGCAACTGGCTGCCGAACAGGTGGTATTGTCATGCTGAACGGCATCTGGTTGAGTTTCTTTCTGGCCGCTTTTGCGGCGGCGCTGTGGCAATGGCTGGGACTGGGCGATGCCGAGGTGTTCGGTCGGCTGGTCGCAGCGCTGTTCGATATGGCGCGCCTGAGTGTCGAGATTGTGCTGGTACTGGTGGGCACCATGACCCTGTGGCTGGGTTTTCTGGCGATTGCCGAGAAGGCGGGCATGGTGCGGGTGTTGGCGCGCTTGCTGGATCCGCTGTTTCGTCGCCTGATGCCGGAGGTGCCCAGCGGCCATCCGGCACAGGGCCATATCACCATGAACTTTGCTGCCAATGTGCTCGGGTTGGACAATGCGGCGACGCCGATTGGCATCAAGGCGATGCAATCCCTGCAGCAATTGAACCCGAGCAAGGACACGGCGAGCAATGCGCAGATCCTGTTTCTGGTACTCAATACCTCGTCGCTGACGCTGCTGCCGGTGACCATTTTCATGTACCGCGCGCAACAGGGTGCGGCGGACCCGACGGCGGTATTCTTGCCGATTCTGCTGGCGACCACGGCGTCGAGTCTGGTTGGCTTGTTCACTGTGGCGCTGATCCAGCGGCTCAAGCTGTGGGACCCGGTGGTGCTGCTGTATCTGGTGTCGGTGGCGGTAGCTTTGGGTGTGCTGCTGACGACCCTGGCGGGGATGTCGGCGCAGGCGCTGGCGGCAACCTCGACCCTGGTGGGCAACCTGACGCTGTTCGGCATCATCATTGCCTTTCTGGGTGTGGCGGCGCTGCGCAAGGTGAATGTGTACGACACCTTTATCGAGGGGGCCAAGGAGGGCTTCAGTTTCACCGTGTCCCTGTTGCCTTACCTGATTGCGATGCTGGTGGCGGTGGGTGTGCTGCGGGCCAGTGGCGTGCTGGATGCGGGGCTGGAGGGTTTTCGCTGGCTGGCGGTCTGGGCCGGTTGGGATACCCGTTTTGTCGAGGCCTTGCCGACGGCCTTTATCAAGCCGCTGTCCGGGAGCGGGGCGCGGGCGATGATGATCGAGACCATGGATACCTTTGGGGTCGATAGTTTCCCGGCTTTGCTGGCGGCGACCATGCAGGGCAGTACGGAAACGACCTTCTATGTGCTGGCGGTGTATTTTGGCGCGGTGGGCATTCGCAAGGTGCGGCACGGGCTGGGCTGTGCGCTGGCGGCGGATTTTGCCGGCATTGTGACGGCGATTCTGGTGTGTTACTGGTTTTTTGGGTGAGCAGATATTTTTTTGCGGGACAGCATTGCCAGACGCTCAGGGGGATACTGATTAATTACACAAACCTCTTGTAGCTCGGTTGCCGCTGACCTGTTCTGGACCGTTAGATGCCAGGGATGGCATCTACGAGCCCCCAGGGAAGGGTTTACGGCGTGTCCAGAACAGGTCAGCGGCAACCGGGCGGGCGCACGGCGATGGTTTAATCAGTATTCCACAGGCTCCAGTCAGCATCGATTATGAGATGTGCCTCGTTGCCAGCGCTCAACTTCAGCGGTTCCGAAATGGCCTGCCTTCCAAATCAAACACCTTCTTTTGCCCGACTTTTTGCGTCCGTTGCTTGCTGGTCTGAACGGTCAACAGCCCTCCGCAGCCCGGGTGGGTGACGCTGAGCACTTCGGGGTGATTGGGCTTGGTTGGCAGGGGTAGCGGCTGGTGGTCGGTACCACCGCAGATCAGGCAGTGGGCCGGGCTGGCGCGTTCGGCAAGGGCGGCGCGCAGGGTGCGGTAGGCGTCCAGTTGCTGTTCCTGTTGGCTGATCTGGCTTTCCAGCGGGTTGAGGCCGTTGACGGGTTTGGCGTAGAACTGCCACCAGGGCCGTTTTTTCGGCACTTCTTTCAGCAGGTTGGCCATATCCAGGCGCAGGCAGAGCAGGGTTTTCAGCAGCGCAGCTTCACCTTCGGCGCTGGGCAGGCGTTCAGCCGGGCACAGGTTGCGGCAGTCCGCACACCAGCTCGGGCCGGTCAGCATGGGGAGCTGCTGGCCGTCCATAAGCTGGTAGGCGTATTGGTTCGCTGTGCTTGCATAGCTGCGCTGCAGGTCGCAGTCGATACAAGCAAAAACGTAATGCGCTGAGGCCATGGGTGTTCCACTGTTCAAGTCTGAATACAGGGTCGCCAATCCTGTTGGCAAGTGCAACAGCATGGATAATTTTGTTGCAGTCCTTCCCGTTTACGCAGAATTTACGCGGCCAGTCAGTTTTGGCCATCGTTTGTTTATGCCGGCCTTGGCTAGGCTATAGTTTTGCTGTCGAGGGCGCGCAATGTTGAGTCTTTTCCGTCCGGTACTTTATGTATGCAGTGTGCTGTCGATGGTCATCAGTGTGCTGATGGCGGTGGTTGCCGCCTTTGGCTGGTGGCGGAACGATGCCGAATACATGGTTTTTCTGCTGTGCGCTGCCGGGATATTTGCAGGCGGGCTAACTGTGCATCTGGCGGTGCGCTCACCGGGCACACAACTGGTTGCCAGGCAGCTGTATCTGATGACCAGTCTCAGCTGGGTGCTAATGGCTTTCTGTGGATCCTTGCCCTTGTATTTCAGTCACTTTGAACTGAGCTTTACCGATGCGCTGTTTGAGGCGGTGTCCGGTATCACCACAACGGGTTCAACGGTACTCAGTGGTATCGAACACTTGTCGCCCAGTCTGTTGCTGTGGCGCTCCATGCTGCAGTGGCTGGGTGGCCTGGGTGTTATTGGCATGGCGGTTTCTATTCTGCCGTTTCTGCGGATTGGCGGTATGCGGCTGTTTCATACGGAATCCTCCGACTGGTCGGACAAGTCCATGCCTCGTCTGCAGAGCCTGGCCAGGCTGCTGGTGATGACCTATCTGGGGATTTCCCTGGCCTGTATGACCGCTTATTGGCTGGGTGGGATGTCGGTCTTTGATGCGGTCAACCATGCCATGACAACGGTATCGACCGGTGGTTATGCCACCAATGATCGATCAATGGGACGTTTCGATGCTCCGGTCTTGTGGATCGCGATTGCTTTCATGCTACTGGGTGCCTTGCCATTTACCCTGATTATCGGTTTTCTGCGTCAACCCCGTTGGCGCTTATTGCTGAACTCTCAGGTACTGAGTCTGTTTGCCATTGTGGGTACGGTGAGCCTGCTGCTGAGCAGTTTTCTGATCCTGAGTAACGATGAGCGGCCCTTTGCTGCCCTGACGCATGCTACGTTCAATCTGGTTTCGGTGATCACTACAACCGGCTATGCATCCAGCGATTACACGCAGTGGGGCAGTTTCAGTATCGCGCTGTTCTTTGTCGTGATGTTTATTGGTGGCTGCTCGGGGTCGACCAGCGGTGGTATGAAAGTATTTCGTTTTGAGCTCAGTTACCGCTTTCTGCGGGCACAGGTTCGCAAGCTGATTCATCCCAACGGAGTGTTTTCCAAGCAGTACAATGGCCGTACGGTGGATGATGACATCATGCATTCAGCTGTGGCGTTTTCGTTTCTGTTTTTCATTTGTCTGGCAGTCCTGACCCTGTTGCTGGCTTTGCTTGGCCTTGATCTGGTCACCAGCCTCAGCGCGGCGGCAACCGCCTTGACCAATGTCGGCCCCGGGCTCGGTGATATCGTTGGCCCGGCAGGAAACTTTGCTCCCTTGCCTGACCTGGCAAAGTGGCTGTTATGCTTCGGCATGCTGCTCGGTCGGCTAGAGCTGCTTACCCTGATGGTGCTCTTTACTCCTGTGTTTTGGCGCGGATGAAAATACCTGACATGCTTACCTTTACTCGCCAGGACGTTCTGGCATTCAGTCTGCCCTGGTTGGTACCGCTGCTGGCGACCGGTGTGGTCTTGCTGCTGCTGCCGGTTTTACCCATTGCCAATCTGGCGATGATCTATCTGGCGGGTGTTTTGCTGACCGCGGTCAGCACCCGTATCAGGCCTGCATTGCTGTGCGCCTTGCTGAGCTTTCTGGCCTACAACTTCTTCCTGACCGAGCCGCGCTTCAGTCTGCAGATGCTGCACCAGGAAGATATTCTTACCGGCGCACTCATGGTGCTGATTGCGCTGGTAACCGGCCATGCTGCGGCGCGTTTGAGTGAGAAGGTCAATGCACTGCGTGACAGTGAGCGCTGGAATGAGCTGCAAATGGGCTGTGCGCGGGAATTATCCGGGTGTGTTGATGGCGCTGCGGTGGTGGTCTGCATGCGCGAGCAATTGGCCGAGTGCCTGGGTTGGCATGCGCGGATCAATCCGCTTGAGGTGAGTGAGCGCTTGCACGGTAAGCCGCAAGAAGCCAGTTGGCAGGAAGACGATGCCGGCATCAATGTCATCTTTGCTGATCAATCGGGTTCTGTGAACAACAGTATCCGCTTGTCTGCCATGCAGCGTGTAACGGACTGGCATCGCAATCGTCTGGATGTGCTGGTCAGTCTGGGCAGCCTGGCGTGGGCGCGTGTCCAGTTGGCAGAGTCCCTGAAACAGGAAACCCTGGACAAGGAGAGAGAACAGCTGCGTTCCGCCTTGTTGTCCTCGGTCTCTCACGATTTGCGGACGCCTTTGGCCACCATGATTGGTTCGGTCAGCAGCCTGATTGACCTGGCCGATGCCTTGAGTGAGTCCGAGCGCGCCGAGTTGCTCGACAATACCTTGACCGAGGCGCAGCGGCTGGACAGGTATATCCAGAAGCTGTTGGATATGACCCGCCTGGGTCATGGTGAGCTGAGTCTGGATCGGGACTGGGTTGGTGTAGATGATATTCTCAGCGTGGTGATCAAGCGCATTCGTCCGCTGCTGGGTTCGGTTCGCCTGCATACCCAGGTGCCTGATGCCTTACCCTTGCTGAATGTGCATGCCGCGCTGATTGAGCAGGCGTTGTTCAATGTGCTGGAGAATGCACTGCGTTTTTCACCGGCGGATGGCGATATCTGGCTGGACGTAAGCCATGACGCTGACTGGCTGTACCTGCGTGTACGTGACAGTGGCCCGGGCATAGTCCCGGAAAAGCGTGAACAGATCTTTGATATGTTCCATACCTTCAGCCATGGCGATCAGTATGCCGCCGGGACCGGACTGGGCCTGGCGATTTGTCGCAGTATTCTGGCAGCGCATGGAGGGCAGGTGACTGCACTTGAGACCGAGGCGGGTCAAGGCGCCTTGTTGCAATTGGCCTTGCCGGTAACAGTGAGGCAGGAAAGCCGGGAGGCAGCTGAATGACGCGGATTCTGGTTGTGGATGATGAGCCGCAGATCCGGCGTTTTCTGCAGATCTGTCTTGGTTCGCAGGGCTATGACTTGAGCGAGGCGGACACGGCGGCGGCTGGGTTGGAGGCGGTAGCGCTCAGCCAGCCGGATCTGGTGATCATGGATCTGGGGTTACCCGATATGGACGGCCAACTGATGTTGCAGCGCCTGCGTGAATTCTTTCAGGGACCCGTGATTATGCTGTCGGTTCGCAATGGCGAGAAAGACAAGGTTCAGGCGCTGGATGCCGGGGCCAACGATTATGTTGAGAAGCCGTTTGGCGCCAATGAATTATTGGCTCGTATCCGCTCGGTCTTGCGCACCTTCGGCGCTCTGGAAGTGCCGGCAACCGGCTATGATGACGGCCACTTGCAGGTCGATTTGCGTGAGCGGCGGGTGCGGCTGGCGGGTGAAGACGTGCATCTGTCAAAGAAAGAGTTTGAATTGCTTCGCAATCTGCTGGCCCACCCCGGACGCATCATCACCCAGCAGCAATTGCTGAAAGCCATCTGGGGGCCTCACCACTCCCACGATACCCATTACCTGCGAGTCTTCATCGGTCGCTTGCGCAGCAAGTTGGGTGAAGAACCAACAGCCCCCCGCTATATCGAGACGGAAGCCGGCGTCGGTTACCGCTTTATTGACCACTCGTCCTGACCAGCGTTTACGATCTTTTTACGCTGCCGGATCAAGCTGTACATGGAATCTTTACACTGCTTCATTGAAGAATGCTGGTGACACAGTGCACTGGAGCAGTTTATGCGCATCATTATTCTTGGCGCCGGGCAGGTGGGCGGAACCCTGGCGGCTCACCTCTCGGGTGAGGCAAACGACATTACCGTGATTGATACCCATGCCGAGCGCCTGCGCAACCTGCAGGAGCGGTTTGATTTGCGTACCATCTGTGGATCAGGGTGTTTGCCGCAAGTGTTGAACCAGGCCGGGGCACATGATGCGGACATGCTGGTTGCCGTTACCAGTAGCGATGAAATCAACATGATTGCCTGTCAGGTCGGTTTGAGTCTGTTTGCGATTCCGAATCGCATTGCCCGGGTGCGCGAGCCAGGGTATCTGAAGAACCAGGAGAAGCTGTTCGGCCGTGAGGCCGTGCCGGTCGATGTGCTTATCAGTCCGGAGACCCTGGTCACGCAAGGTATTGTTCGGCTGCTGGAGTATCCGGGTGCCCTGCAGGTGCTGGATTTTGCCGAAGGGCGCTTGCAGCTGATTGTGCTCAAGGTGCGATTTGGGGGTGCGCTGGTGGGTCAGACGCTGGCCACATTGCACCAGCATGTGCCGGATGACGAGGCGCGCATCATGGCGGTGTATCGGCAGG
The DNA here is from genome assembly GCA_007117785.1 of Pseudomonas sp. Classification (GTDB taxonomy): domain Bacteria; phylum Pseudomonadota; class Gammaproteobacteria; order Pseudomonadales; family Pseudomonadaceae; genus Halopseudomonas. Next base: position 1,874 of record SKFV01000087.1, on the reverse strand, counting down.
AACGAGCTCTGGATCCCGATCCTGATACGGTCATCGAGGCAGGTGATGAGGTTTTTGTGTTGGCGGTCAAGGATTCAGTGCCGGCGGTGATGGCTGAACTGCAGCGACTAGAGCCTGCCTACCGGCGCATTCTGATCGCCGGCGGCGGCAATATCGGTGCTCGTCTGGCGGCACAAATAGCACCGCACTATCAGGTCAAGGTTATCGAGCAGCGGCGCGCCCGTTGTGAACACTTGTCGCCATTGTTGCCCAACAGCATCATCCTGCACGGTAACGCCTCGGACCGGGACTTGTTGATTGAGGAGGGGGTGGCGCGCACGGATGTCTTTCTGGCGCTGACCAATGATGACGAGGCCAATATCATGTCATCCATGTTGGCCAAAAAGCTTGGCGCCCGGACGGTCATTACGCTGATCAACAATCCCGCGTATATCGATCTGGTGCAGGGCGGCTTGATTGATATTGCGCTGTCGCCACAGCAGTCAACGCTCAGCGGCCTGCTCAGTCATGTGCGCCGCGGTGACATGGCCGCTGTGCACACACTCAGGCGAGGTGCGGCAGAAGTCCTGGAGGTAGTGGTACATGGTGACCCGGGCAATTCACGCGTGGTCGGCAAAGCCGTCAGTCAGTTGCCCTTGCCGGAAGGTACCGGGGTCGGTGCGCTGTTGCGGCATGATCAAGTGATGCTCGCCGACACCCGGGTGGTTATCGAAAGTGGCGATCACCTGATTCTGTTTCTTGCTGACAGAACGGCGGTGCGCCAGGTGGAAAAATTGTTTCAGGTTGGCCTTGGCTTTCTCTGAAGCAAACAGCTGTCAGCAGACTCTGTTAGGCTGGTGGGTATCTATCTGTTGGAAGCTGATATGCCCGCGCCGCGTTTCGACCAGTTACACAATCAGCTCGGCCCCTTCTTTCTGCCGCTGGGTGGGGCGGGGATGTTCGGGGCAAACTTCTATCTGTTTGGTTCTGCCGGGCAGTGGATTGCGGTGGATTGCGGCTTTGCCTTGCAATCGCATCCCATCGGGCGCAATCAGGTGGCGATTCCCAGTCTGGCCGCGCTTGAGCGTTACGATATCAAGCTGTCGGCGCTGCTGATTACCCATGGCCATGAAGATCATATCGGTGCGGTGGCGCATCTATGGAAGGCGCTCGACTGCCCTCTGTATGCCAGCCCCTTCTCGGCTCGGCTGATCCGTAACAAACTGGACGCGATGCAGGAGTGGCCCCGGCTGCACGAGATCAAGCCGCTGGAGCCCATCGGTATCGGCAATTTTCAGGCGGAATGGATTCCGGTCACCCATTCGATACCCGAGTCCCATGCCATCATGCTAGAGGTGGCCGGCAAGCGCCTGTATCACAGTGGTGACTGGAAGTTGGACCCGCAGCCGCTGGTGGGCGGGCTGACCGCCGAGGCGCGCTTGCGGCAACTGGGTCGGGCCGGGGTGGATGTGATTATCGGTGATTCGACCAATGCACCGGTGGCGGGTGCCAGCCGTTCCGAGGCGGTGGTGCGCGAGGGGCTGCTGGACGCAGTGCGTGAATGCAAGCAGCGGGTGGTGGTGACCTGCTTTGCCAGCAATCTGGCGCGCCTGCATGCGCTGGCCGAGATTGGCCGCGATACTGATCGTTATGCGGCCCTGCTCGGACGCAGTCTGCTGCGCATGCAGGGGGTGGCGCGGCAATCGGATTACCTGACCGCCACTGACAGCTTTATCGGCCCCTGGGAGTTGGGTTTTCTGCCGCGCAGTCAGCAGCTGTGGATCTGTACCGGCAGTCAGGGTGAGCCGGCGGCAGCCCTGGGGCGGGTGGCCAGTGGGCGGCATCCGCAACTGGTGCTGGAGCGCGGGGATACGGTGATCTTTTCTTCGCGGCTG
>SKFV01000096.1 GCA_007117785.1 Pseudomonas sp. | reverse complement strand
TGCCGGGCGTGATGGCGGTTCAGTGGCCGGAGCGGGCTCGGGTTCAGGTTCGGCCTCAGCCACCTCAGGCTCAGGCTCAGGCTCGGGCTCCGGTTCGGGTTCTGGTTCCGGCTCGGGCTCGGGCGCAGGCGGAGGAATCACCATATCCACGGCAACCACTGTGACTGGCGGTTCGATCGGTTGGCTGAAGCGGCCACTCATCAACCAGGCAACCAGCGCTGCATGCAGCACCAGAGACAACCCGATGACGACCAGGCGAGGCAGCCATTGGCGCTCTTCGTCGGCAGCCATCAGAGCTCCTGATCTTCCGTGGCAACCAGACTGATACGGGTATAGCCGGCCCGCTGCAGGGCATTCATTACCCGCATCAGGGTACCGTAATCAATCGCCTGGTCGCCGCGCAAATACATGCGGGTTTCCGGGTTGCCGTTGGTATAGGCATGCACGCTGGCCGCCAGCGTGGCCAGTTCCATCGGTTCTTCCTGGACAAAGAGTTGCCCGTCAGCCTGCACACTGATGTACACCGGGTCTGTTGGCGGTGGCGAGGTGGTAGCCGTATTACTGGGCAAGTCGACCGGAATATCGACCGTCGCCAGCGGCGCGGCGACCATGAAGATGATCAGCAACACCAGCATTACATCAACAAAAGGCGTGATGTTCATCTCCGCATTCTGTTGGTAATTGTGCCGCTTGACCGAGGGGCCGGAGTTGAACTGGATGCCCATGTTCAGCGTGCCTCGTCGATCTGCCGTGAGACATTGGCAATCATCTCGGCGGTAAAGTTGTCCAATGCACCCACAAAACCGTTGATGTCGCGGGCGAACTTGTTGAAGATCATCACCGCCGGAATCGCGGCAAACAGACCCAGCGCTGTCGCCAGCAGGGCCTCGGCGATCCCCGGTGCGACAATCGCCAGACTGGCGGACTGCATGGTGGCAATATTGGCAAAGCTGTTCATGATGCCCCAGACGGTACCGAACAGGCCGATAAAGGGCGCGGTGGCACCGATGGTTGCCAGTACGCCCATCATGCTGCCCAGCCGTGCCAGATCACGCTCTTGTACGATACTCGCGCTCAGTGACATACGCTGCAGCAAGCGATTGACCTTGTCACCATCATGCAAATCACCCTGCTGACGGCGGTAATGCAGCAGTTCTGCCTGCGACACCTGCCACATGCGGCCCATGGCACTTTTGCTGGCCTGACTATCCAGGTCATCTTCTGCGGCGCGAAAGGCTTTGAGGAAGCGCTGATTGGCGCGTCGTGAGCGAGCAAACAACCAGAGCTTCTCGAACAGCACGGCCCAGGTCAGCAATGAACAGAACACCAGGAAAATCATCACCGACTTCACCACCAGGTCGGCCTGGGCGTACATCTCTCGCACCCCGAAGCGCTCATTGGGCTCGGCCATACCCGCTGCCGTGGCAATGGGTTCCTGCTGCGGCAGGGGCACATTGAGGCTGGGGGCAACGACCTCGGCAGTATCCGTATCAGCCAACACCAGGCTGGTGGAGAAACCCGCCAATGCCAACAACAAGGCCAGCGCGAATAAACGCAAACGCGCCAGGCGACGGAGAAAAACAGACGACACAGGGCTGATAAACATGAACGGGACTCCAGGGTTATTGGCTGCCGGATTCATCCAGTGAATCCAGCTCGCTGACATTCAACAGGGAATGCAAACAGGTGACGTAATTGGCAAAGGCACTACGGCCGCGACCGCTGAGGCAGACACGCGTGCGGGGTTTCTTGCCGACGAAATCTTTTTTCACGCGCACATAATCTGCCGCTTCAAGGGTGTTCAGGTGCGCGCCAAGATTGCCATCGGTAGCTTTCACGATCGCTTTCAGCGCGACGAACTCCAGCCACTGGCCTGCCGGCATCGTGTTCAGGGCGGCCATGATCTTCAGCCGCACCGGTTGATGGATGATCTCGTTGGGCGTTTGCATATCAGTAACGCCGCAACCAGAGGCCGAATAGCAGCAAGCCGCCGCCAAAGCCTAGAGACATCCACCACCAGAACCAGAACGGTGGTAAAAAATGCCCGATCAGGCAAACCAGAATCAGAGTGACGCCAAGAAAGATGTAACGTGGGCGGAATTGGGCACCGCGAATCAGGTACAGGCAGCCGACAAAGACCGGGCCTGCAAGGGCACCATGTTCTGGCTGCAACGGGTAATACAGATAATGGATCAGAATAACGAAAAGCAGAATGCTGCCTACAACCAGCACATAACGCCAGACAATGCCGGGAATGGCATCATTGTTACTGCGCCGTGCCATCCAAGCCCCGACCAGCATGCCGAATGAAAGAACACTGAACCATGTGAGCAGAAAAAACGGAGGTGCCAGGATGGTCAAGGCATAGCCAATAATATGGACCAGGCCCCACAACACCAGTTGTCCTGACTCGGCCTGATAATCCTGGAAACCGGCTGCGCGCTCATTGATTAGAGCAATCTCGCGTAGAGCTCGAGCAGCTTCTTCGGCATGGTCTGACATAGCACTTCCTTTGTTTTTATAGCAAAGCACTCTATGCGACAGAGTCTGATCCCGCAAGTAGGTATTGCCGTTATCGGGTTAACCTATTTGGGTGATATTCGCCGATACACAGAAAGCGCGAGCCCACCTGCGCAGGCAGGCAGAGCTATGCGATAATCAATCAAACACGAATGTCTGGAGTCTTCATGTCATCAACCAAAGAGCATACGCGGCGCATTCACCCTGCCGTTAAATTCAGTTTTATGGGTCTGCTGCTGACCATGGTGTTGGTGGTTGGCTGGCAAAACCTGCCGCGCGGCGTGGTATCCACTGACCTTGATGTGATTGGTCAGGGCATGCCGGTGCTGGTGCTGACCCGTGACGTAAACTTCGTTGGTGGTGGTGAAGTGATGGAACTCATGGGGCGCTTGAGCGCCGAAGAACGTGAGTATGTGGAGTTACGCGTCGCTCATCTGGGACAACCACGCGGCCAGGCCTTTTCCCGCCAGTTTGATACCCGCGATGCCGATCTGGTATTGCTGGATGGCGATGGAGAGTTACTCGGCCGGGTCGACCACCCGGAAACTGTGGATCATATTCGCCACCTGTTGCAGCAACATCTGTAATCACATGGGACAGCCAATGACTCAAACCTCCGTAATTGCTGGAATGGATTGCCAGCGCCTGGCGCAGATCACTGAATTTCTGCAGCGGGACTACATCAATCCGAGGCGAATGCCGGGCACACTGACCTTGGTCGCCCGGCATGGCGAGATTTGTTATCTGGAAGGCCAGGGATTGAGGGATGTAGAGAAGCAGTTGCCGATGACCCGGGATACCCTGTTCCGTAGCTATTCCATGACCAAGCCGATTACCTCGATTGCCTTGATGCAGCTCTATGAGCAAGGGCGTTTTCTGCTCGACGACCCGGTGCACAAATACATCCCGGCCTGGCGCAATCTGCAGGTCTACAAAGCGGGCGTGTATCCCAATTTTTTGACGACACCCTGCCAGCGGCCGATGACCATTCGTGACCTGATGACGCATCAATCCGGCCTGACCTACGGCTTTATGAACCGTACCAATGTGGATGCGGCTTACCGTGAACTGCGTCTTGACGGTAATGCCCACCTGACACTGGATACCCTGGTCGACGAGCTGTCGCGCTTGCCGCTGGAATTCAGCCCGGGTACCGCCTGGAACTATTCGGTGGCAACCGATGTATGCGGTTACCTGGTTCAACTGCTTAGCGGTATGCCCTTGGATGCCTACTTCCAGCAGCATATCTTTGACCCTCTGGGCATGCACAGCACCTGGTTCAAGGTGCCTGAAGACCAGGTTCATCGCTTTGCTGCCTGCTACGAGTATCAGCCCGGCAACACGATGCGACTGCAGGATGATCCAGCCAGTTCATCTTTCGTACGCGGGCACGGTTACCTGTCCGGTGGTGGCGGTCTGGTGTCCTGTATCGATGACTATTACCGCTTTGCCCAGGCACTGGCCAATGGTGGTGAGCTGGATGGGGCGCGTATTATCGGTCGCAAGACCTTGCAGTTCATGCGTCTAAATCATCTGCCGGGCCAATGTGACCTGCCGGAATACAGTGTTGGCGCCTTCAGTGAGACGCCCTATGAAGGGACGGGTTTCGGCCTCGGCTTTTCGGTCAAGCTGGATGTGGCAAAGTCGCAGACGATCGGCTCCGCGGGTGAGTTCGGCTGGGGTGGCATGGCCAGTACCAATTTCTTTATTGACCCGGAAGAAGACCTTTTGATGATT
>SKFV01000271.1 GCA_007117785.1 Pseudomonas sp. | reverse complement strand
GCACGCCCTGCTGCCCCAGCACCAGCCACCGCATACCGGTGTCTGGGCGCTGTATCCTCAAAAGCGCCACCTCTCGCCCAAGGTGCGCTTGTTGATTGACCACCTGCGTGCAGGCCTTGGCGCTCGCCCCGAGTACCAACAGCATTAACTGACACGCACAAAAAAACCGCCCGGTGAACCGGGCGGTTTTCAGTACTGCTTGAACCTAGTGAACTCAGTTCATGGCTTCAGCGCGCTGCTGCAACTCGGGATCAGCCTGCAGACGGGTTGCAATCTCGTTGTACTGAGTGACATCAATACCTGATGCTTCAACCGCTTCAACCATTTTTTCCTGGGCTTCCAGCTGCAAAGCCTGAGCTTCTTCCTGGCTTTCTACACCTTCCAGACGACCAGTGAAGTCGTCACGAATTTCGCTGACTTCGTTAGCCGCTTCAACAAAGTTCTGCAGATCTGCATCACTTACCGGAGCAGCAGCGGCTTGTTGCTCAGGAGCACCACCATACTGCTGCTGTGCCGGATCAGAGGCTTGCGCCATTGCAAAGGTAGACGCCATACCAAAGGTGGCCCGGGCAACTGCAGCGGTCAATGTCTTGAGATTAGTCATGTACTTCTCCTTTCCGTTTGAAGTTACCCAGTACTATCCATATAGCGTGCCAGATTTACAAAAAAAATACTAACTATATGATTTAAATAACAAAATTACTTGATAGCAAGTTTCACGCTTCTGCTTATTCTGGTGAAAAGTAGCCACATAGTGTATCTTTTTTACACATGAGAAAATTATACCCGTTCAAAATAAACACAGGTTTGCGCCTGAACACCGTTCAGCGCAGCCTGCTGTTATTCGTCGTTTTGCCCCTGGTCTTGCTGACCGCCCTGGGTATCCGTTTCGGCCTAGGTGAAGCCAGCCAGTATCAGGAACAACGCCTGAAGAATGACCTAGAATTGATCGGCCGTGCCATCAGCATCCCGGTCGGGGCGGCACTGTCGCAGAATGACAGCCAGGGCATCGAACTCTCGCTCGGTTCGGTCTTCGTGCTCGGCGAGGTCTATGGCGCCTCGGTCTTCGATGTGGACGGCAACCGCATTGCTTCTGCTGGGATTACCGAAACCGACCTGAGCAGAACCTCCATTCCCACCCGTATAGTCGCGACCGGTGAAAAGCAGGAAGCTTTCAGCCGGGTCGGCGGGCGTGAGTTGTTCTCCCACTTCGAGCCCTTGTTTGATACCAGCGGCCAGATCAAGGGCATGATCCAGATTACCCGCCGCGCCAGCGATTTTGGCCAAGCGCTGGAGCAATTGCATGTGATTGCCTGGCTGGTCTGGGGGCTGCTCAGCCTGACCATTCTCTGCGCCGTATTGCTCGGCCACTACGGTGGTATTGGCAGGCATGTCGACAAACTTCTGCTGCATATGCAGCGCGTCGCCCAGGGCGACCATGCTCACCGCGCCGCGAAAGATGGCCCAAGTGAGGTCGCCGCCCTGGCTGAAGGGCTGAACCAGATGCTGGACAGTATTGAGCAGGCGCAGCAGAACCTGGAAGAACACCGCCGTGCAGAGACCGAGCTACTGGCCCGCCTCAAGGACAACGAAAAAATGGCCGCCATCGGCAGCATGGCGCGCGGCATTGCCCATGAGCTGGGTGCGCCGCTCAGCGTGATTGATGGCCGTGCCCGTCGCCTGCAAACCAGCCTGAGTGACGACCCTCAGCAGCAACGGCAACTGGCGGGCATCCGTGATCAGGTCGCCCGCCTGACGCGCACCGTTCGCCAACTGCTCGACTATTGCCGCCCGGCCGCGACCGATCCCCGCACCCAGACACTGCTGCCTTTATTGCAGGGCCTGCAACATGCTCTGCAACCCGAGCTGGATGCCGCCAATAAACAGATGCAGTGCGCGTTGCCAGAGCAATTGCCTCCGGTGCATGCCGACGATGGGCGCCTGGAACTGGCGCTGCTCAATCTGGGCCGCAACGCGCTACAAGCTGCCGACCAACAAATCGGCATGTCGGTCGACGTCGAGGGCAACTGGCTGCACCTGCATGTGGATGACGATGGCCCCGGCCTGCCCGAGGGCCCTACCGAGCGCTTGCTGGAGCCCTTCTACACCACCAAGTCACCCGGCGAAGGCACTGGCCTGGGCCTGGCGATCGTCAAGAGTGTGGCGGAAGAACATGCCGGCACCCTGCTACTCGGCCAGAGCCCGTTGGGTGGCTGTCGCGCCACCCTGAGCCTGCCACTGACCAAACCGGAGGCCGAGCATGCCAAAGACTGAATCTGTTTTACTGGTAGAAGATGATGCCAGCCTGCGTGAATTGCTCGCTGAAGAACTGGAAGCCGAAGGCTATCAGGTGTCAGCCTGCGGCGATGCGGAAAGCGCTGTTGACCATTTGCGTGAACACACCCCGGCACTGGTGGTCAGCGATTTGCGCCTGCCCGGCGCCGATGGTCTCAGCCTGGTCAGCCATTGCAGCCAATTGCAGCCGCCGCCCTCGATTCTGATCATCACCGCTTTTGGTTCGGTGCAGCAGGCAGTACAGGCACTCAAGGTGGGCGCGGATGACTTTCTCACCAAGCCGCTGGAAATGGATCACTTTCTGCTGACCGTCCGGCGTCTGCTGGATAACCGCCAGTTGCGCGATGAAGTGCAGCAGTACCGCGAGCTGCTGGCCGCAGATCAGTTCCACGGCATTATTGGCCAGAGCCCGGCCATGCAGCAGCTGTTTCATCAAATTCGTCAGATTGCCACCGCTGAAGGCCCGGTGCTGGTGCAAGGTGAAAGCGGCACCGGTAAAGAGCTGGTCGCCCGCGCCCTGCATGAGCAAAGCAGCCGTGCCGGCAAACCCTACCTGACTGTCAATTGTGGTGGCATTCCCAGCGAGCTGATGGAAAGCGAGTTTTTCGGCCACGCTGCTGGCGCCTTTACCGGTGCCCGCCAACAGCGCGCTGGGTTATTCCAACAGGCCAATGGCGGCACCCTGATGCTCGATGAGCTGGGTGAAATGCCACTGACGTTGCAGGCGAAACTATTGCGCGCCTTGCAGGATGGGCATATTCGCCCGGTGGGCAGTGACCACGAAATCCAGGTCGATGTGCGGGTCATCGGTGCCACCAACCGCAACCTGACCGCCGCCGTCGCCGCGGGTGAATTCCGTGAAGACCTGTTCTACCGACTGGAAACCTTTGCCCTGCAAATTCCGCCTCTGCGCCAACGCGTGGGCGACGTGATGCTGCTGGCCAAGGTGTTTCTGGCCCAGGTCAACAGCCGCCAGAATACCCGCATTCGCGGTTTCAGCGATGCAGCCTGTACGCTGCTTGAAAGCTACCCTTTCCCCGGCAATGTCCGCGAGCTGCAAAACGCGGTGGAGCGTGCAGCCACCTTCTGCAACAGCGAATGGATTGATATTGCGGAATTGCCGCAGCGCATCCGCGATTACAGCGGCACACCGCGCAGCGCCGACCTGACCGCCACGGTCGAGCAGAACATCACCAGCAGCCCCATGCCCGAGCTGACGGACGATCTGCAAAGCCTGGAGCAAGTGCAGCGCCTGCATATCCAGCGCGTGCTGCAATCCACCGGTGGCAACAAGCGCAAGGCTGCTGAAATTCTCGGCATCACCCGCCGCACGCTGTATCGCTGGCTGGAATAATGCGGCCAGTGAATACGCCGGCATAGCCCGCAAGCCGCCTGAGCACGGGTAAACTGGGTTTTTTAGTTTGCCAGGGACATACCATGCAGCTAGCCAAAGCCTTTTTCGATGTTGGCCTGTTCAGCAATCAGGCCGATGCCCAGCACCGCTTCTGGAGCGAACAGATCGGCCTGAACCTTGATCACAGCCTGAAACTCGGCGGTGGCGTATTGCAGCATCGCTTTCCGGTTGGCAGCGCTGTGCTCAAGTTCAATGATGCCCGCGATCCCTTGCCAACAGCTCAAGGGCCGATCCGCGAGCTACTGGTGGCGCATCCTGATTGCCAACAGGTCGAAGCGTTGCAGGACCCTGACGGCAACCGCATTACCCGTGTGCCCTCGGGCCATGATGCGATTCATGGCCTGGCCGTGCGCCTGGCCGTGACTGACCCGGCCCGCAGTGCCGATTTTTACCAGCGGGCGCTGGGCTGCACACGGGTCGGCCCGACCCGACTGCAAGCAGGTGAAGCCAGCCTGCTGCTGGAACAGGCCGACACGCCAGCCGATCTGGAGCAACCCCTGGCCGCCATCGGCCTGCGTTACCTGACCCTGCAGGTATTCGACTGCGATGCCGCGCATGCCGCCGCATTGGCCGCCGGTGCCAGCAATG
>SKFV01000146.1 GCA_007117785.1 Pseudomonas sp. | reverse complement strand
GCCAGCAACCACCAGAAATTCTGGCTGAGCAGGACGGTGGCAAGGATGATCAACACCAGGATACTGCCCACATAGTGCAGTCGGCGGCTGGTATCGTTACGGTGCTCGCTCAGGTAGTAGGGGTAAAACTCGGCAAAGGAGTTGAACGCTGGCAGTTCACTGGCGGCTTGAGTGCTGGTCTCGGACATGAAAAACTCCCTTTAGATACGGATCAGATTAGTCCAGAAGCGCACCTTAGCCAATTTCTGGCGGGCTGCACTGACTTTACGTGCCAGCCAACTGACTTTGCAGGCCGGGTTTTGTCATGACCGGCTTTGCACTATGCTTGGCATCACCTTTTGCTCTGGTCATCCAGCGGATGGCTTGAAGGAGAACCTGTCACCATCATGACTGCCTATCTGCGGACCACGTCATCAAGCTGGGCCAGTGCTGTGCTTGAGGCTATGCGTCTTGAAGGTCTGGATGTTGCACAGTTATGCGCAGATGTCGGACTGGACCGTAGCTTGCTGCGTGAGCCGGAATCCCGTTTCGAGCAGGATATGATGACGCGCCTGTGGCATCTGGCCGTTCAGCGCAGCGGCAACCCGGCGCTGGGACTGAATCTGGCCCAGGTGGTGCGTCCGGCCTATTTCAATCTGGTCGGCTACGCCATGATGTCCAGCCCGAGTTTGCTGGAAGCATTCAAGCGCATTGTGCGCTTTCAGCGCATCATGGGTGAATCGTCGGATCTGGATCTGCGCCTGGAGCCTCAGCAGGTGGTGCTGGTATTGGCGTTCCATGGCGACGAACTACCAGTGCCCAGCCAGGTGCATGATGCCGCTATGGCCTATCTGATGGGGTTTTGCCGCTGGATGACCGGACGGGAGCTGGTGCCGCAAGAGGCGCGCTTTGCTGCCCCGGCTCCGGCTGATCCCACGCCCTACAAGACGCTTTTTGGCTGTCCGCTGGTTTTTGCCAGCAGTGAATATGCGCTGGTCTTTGATCGTGCCGAGGTCAACAAGCAGCTGTCCACTGGCAATGACCGGCTGGCGCAGATGCATGATCATATGGCCAGCGAGTACCTTGCTCAGTTTGCCCAGAATCGGGTAACCCATCAGGCGCGACAAACCCTCTGCCGCCTGTTGCCCCAGGGTGAGCCCAAGCGAGACGCGGTCGCCGAGGCGATGCGTGTCAGTACCCGCACCCTGCAGCGACGTTTGCAGGAGGAGGGCACCAGTTTTCAGCAATTGCTGGATGATACGCGTCGCGAACTGGCGTTGCAGTACCTTGCCGAGCCGGAGCTGACTCTGCTGGAAATCGCCTATTTGTTGGGTTTTGCTGACCCTAGTAATTTTTTCCGCGCCTTCCGGCGCTGGTATGCTGTGCCACCCGGGCAATACCGCGAGCAACACCTGAATTCACTGGTTGATAACCCCAAGGAGGCCTGATGGATGCGCTGCAAGCTTTGCATGAGCGAGTGTCGGTCCCTCGCCTGACCGGCCCTGCACCCACTGCTGAGCAATGTGAGCACCTGTTCAAGGCGGCGCTGCGCGCTCCCGATCATGCCTGGCTTCGCCCCTGGCGTTTTCTGGTGCTGGAGCAGCCGGGGCTGGAGCAACTTGGCGAGTTGTTTGTGCAGGCGGCGCGTAGCGATGACCCTGCGCTGCCAGAGATGCGCGAAGGCAAACTGCGTCGCCAGCCTTTACGAGCACCGATGATCATTGTGGCCATCAGTTGCCGTCAGCCGCACCCTAAGGTGCCGGCGGCGGAGCAGGATCTGGCCTGTGGCGCGGCGGTGAGCAATATGCTGGTGGCCGCTCACGCCTTGGGTCTGGGTGCGGTCTGGCGTACCGGGGAGATGGCCTATCACCCGGTAGTCCGCGAAGGCCTGGGCCTGGCAGACAACGAACAGGTCATTGCCTTTTTGTATCTGGGGCAGTGTCTGGGCGAGCGCAAGAATCTGCCTGAACTGGCTACGACAGAGTTTTTCTCGTCCTGGTCCGGCCCAGCGGCAGACTGATGATGGCACGCAGGCCGCCCAGTTGCGGGCTGCGATCAAAACTCAATTGACCCTGATGGCGGTCAATGGCGCGTTTGGCGATGGCCAGGCCAAGACCATGACCGCTATCTGCGGCCTGGCCAGGCAAGCGCACAAAGGGCTCGCCAAGCCGGTTCAGCCATTCATCCGGGACACCCGGACCGCTGTCTTCGATACAGATAATCGCCTGAGTCCCTTGGCGGGACAGCTGGATACGGATCTCGCCGTCGTCTGCGGTAAAGCGCAGCGCATTGCGCAGCAGATTATCTACTGCGCTGGCAATCTGTTGTGGCCAGCCGAGCAATTGGCTTTGCGTATTCCCATGCAGCACGATGCGTTGATGCTCGGCACTGAAGTTGGCATCTTCGACGGCCTCAATGACGACCTTGTCCAGGTCGAACACTTCATTTATCTGGTCATGGCTGTCCAGGCGGCTTAGTGTCAGGATGTCGCCAATCAGGCCGTCCAGCCGGCTGCATTCGTGATCCAGTCGCTGCCACAGGGGGGCATCCGATGCCATGGGTTGGCGGTTGGCGAGGGCCAGGCCAATCCTCAGGCGGGCCAAGGGTGAGCGCAGTTCATGGGAGATATCCCGCATCAGTTGCTGCTGGCTGTCGAGCAGGGTCTGTAGGCGGATAGCCATATGCTGGAACTGGCGCGATAGGTCACCGATTTCGTCTCGCCGGCGCAAACTGGGTTGCAGGCTGTCCGGCTCATAGTGTCCGTCACCCAGGGTTTGAGCGGCCTGGCCGAGGCGTCGCAAGGGGTTGGTCAGGTAGCGGCTGAGCAGCAGGCTGAGCAGTGCCAGTAAAGCCATTGCCAGGCTGATATTGGCGATCAGGGCAAAGGGCGTGCGCTGCCAGCGAAAGAGTTCAGGCGTAGGTACATGCAGGCTCAGTTGATAGGTAGCCAGATTACCGCTCCAGACCAGGTGGAAACGCCGACCATAACGGTTGCGACTTGAGCTGTTCTCGCCTTTATTGGTCAGGTGCTGACGGGCCGTTGGCCAGAGGGTGCCGGCGAGCAGCGGGTCGCCGTTGGCATCGAACAGACGCGCGCGCAAGCGGTTGTCGGCCAGCTGTTGTTCCAGCCAGTCCTGAGCCTGTTCGGGGCCTTGTTGTTCATATTCACTGATCAGTTGGCTGGCAAAATCGCGCAACTGCGGGTGAAATTGCAGCAGCATCCAGTCCTGTTGCAGGGCGCGACTGACCAGAAAGGCTGAGCCGCCGACCAGCAGGGTTGCCAGCCAGAGTACGGCAAAGACTTTCCAGAACAGCCGCATGCGGATCAGTACTTCTGGTTACGCTGGCGACGCTCGCCGGATTCGCCACGCTGCTGATAGCGCTGCTGCATTTTCTCCCGGCGCTCTTCACGCAGGGTCTGCATTTTTTCCTGCTGTTCCTCGGTCAGCACCTCGGCGACCTGCTCGCGGGTTTCTGCATGCAGCTCGCGGTAGGCTTCACGCCGTTCCTTGTGGATTTCGCGCAATTGCTCTTGCTGTTCACTGCTCAGGTCGAGCTGTTCGGTCATGCGTTCCAGATAACGCTCGGCACGATCATGCTTGTCGTTGCTGTGATGCCCGGCAAGCGTATGGCCGCTCAGGCCAATACCCAACATCATTACACTGGCGATCAAGGTTTTGTTCATCATTGACTCCTGTTGGTCATTCGGTAGGGGCCACGTTTGACCCTTGATGCTCAGTCTAGGGATTGTAGTGTCAAGCAGGGATGGCTGGCAGTAAAGGTTGTGTAAAGCTCATTCGGCATAGATATAGCCACGTCCACGCAGGGCCTGGATGCGTGGACGCTCTTCGGCATGGGGGCCCAGTTTGCGCCGCAGGTTGCTGATGTGCATATCCAGGCTGCGGTCATAGGGGCCGAGAGATTTGCCCAGTACTTCGCGGGACAGGGTTTGCCGGTCGACGACCTGGCCGTTCTGACGCAGGAGGATGGCCAATATCTGGGCTTCGGTCTGGGTCAGTCCAAGCATCTCATCTTCGCGCCAGGCAACCAGGTTTACCGGGTCCAGGCGCAGATCACCTACCTCCAGCAGGCTGGCATCATTGGCGTTGTCCTGGTGCTGGCTGCGCCGCAGCAGGGCGCGCAAGCGGGCGACCAGTTCGCGCGGGTCGCAGGGTTTGGCCAGGTAGTCGTCGGCACCCAGTTCCAGTCCGAGAATACGATCGACCGGTTCGCCGCGTGCGCTGAGCATCAGTACCGGTACCTGGGCTTGCTGGCGCAGGCTGCGCAACAAGTCCAGACCATTGATGCCGGGCAGCATCAGGTCGAGAATGATGGCTTCAT
>SKFV01000008.1 GCA_007117785.1 Pseudomonas sp. | reverse complement strand
CGGCAGGCTGTCCCCGTCCACCACAGTCACCACGGCTCCTTGCGCCAGACCCAATTCCTGCAAGGTATCACTGGCCAAGAGCGTGCGCCCCGGCGCCAAGACAAAATCCAGCAAGCTGTCTGTACTGCTGACCTGACCGGCCAGAGAGCCCTCGCTGGGCAGACTGATCGGATCAATACCCATCACCTGATAACGCCGCTCGCCATCGCCCAGCGGCAGCAGCACCGAACCCTGCAATACCGGTGACACCGGCCAGCCGGCCCGCCGCAAACGAACAAAGTCCTGTTCACTGAACAGCTGTCCACCGGGGCTGACCAGCATCGGCTGACTGCCTTCGGTAAAGAGTTGTGCGGCGCGGTCGTAACTGCTGCGCGCCTGGGTGTTCAGCGCTTGCACCCCGGTCCACAGGGCACTGGCCAGCCAGATACCCACCAGCAAACAGATCGCCTGCACCGGGTGACGCCGCCAATGGCTGAGCAATGCCTGCAACACCCAGCGCATCATGCGGGTATTGCCCCCTGTACCTGTCCCAGGCGCAACAGCACCTGTTGATCCAGACGCTGCGCCAGCTGCTGACTGTGGGTCACCATCAACAGACTGCTGCCCGCCTCGGCGACCAACTCAAGCAAGAGGGCAATCACCTCGTTGGCCGTGGTTTCATCCAGATTACCCGTTGGTTCATCGGCGAGTATCAGCGGCGTTCGCGCCGCCAGGGCACGACCAATGGCCACCCGTTGCTGCTGCCCCCCTGACAATTGCTCCGGGTATCGCTGCAACAGATCCGTCAGTCCCAACCGCTCACTCAGCCAGGCTTGCCAGCCAGGGTCGTCACGCCCGGCCAGTCGCGCCTGAAAAGCCAGGTTGTCGGCCACGCGCAAGGCTGGGAGCAGATTGAACTGCTGAAAGATCAAGGCTACCCGCTCGCGTCTATGCGCAGCTCGCGCCGCTTCATTCAAGCCGGCAAGGGATTCACCGGCAACCACAATGCTGCCGCTGTCCGGCTGGTCCAGCCCGGCAATCAGGTGCAGCAAGGTACTCTTGCCGCTGCCGGACTCACCCATCAGTGCCAGCGTCTGCCCGGCGGCCAGTTGCAGGTCGACACCTCTGAGTACCGGCACCGGGCCCTGCGGGGTTGAATAGGCTTTGGACATCTGACGGACATCAAGCATGCCGGTGACTCGCTGTGATCGAAGGAGTGAATACGGAGAGCAAGGGGTCCAGCTCATCAACGGCCTGGACCTGTCGCCAGTGCGCCGGCGCTTGCCCGGTCCAGCGCTTGAAAGCACGGGAAAAACTCGCTGCCTCGGCATACCCCAGCTGCTGGGCGATGCTGTCCAGGCGTAACCGACTGTCACGCAACAAGCGCTCTGCCAGCCGTCTGCGCACGCGCTCGTCGAGGGCGCGATAACTTTGTCCTTCCGCCGCCAAACGACGGTGCAGGCTGCGCTCGGACAAACCCAACTGCGCGGCCACCGCCGCAGCCGGTAACAACTGCGCCGACTGGCGCATCAACACCTGCAACACCTGTCGTGCCAGGGGCGTTTGCACCTCCTCGAGCCCGGCACACAAACGTGCGCACAACTCGGCACAGGTCTGTTGGGTTGCAGCATTGGCCAACGGCAAAGGGCTGGTCAGGTCAGACCGGGCAATCAGCAGACTGTTATGCTCAGCCGCACTGACCGGGCAGGAAAAATACCCTTGATACAGCGCCTGCACCAAAGGATCGGGCAACGCCAGCGTGACACGTGCAGGCACAAAAGGCCGTTGCAGCAATTCGGCAAACACCCCGCACCAGGCCGCCAGACCGCGCTCGATGACCAGAGCGCGCGCATCAGCCGGCAACACACTGGCATCCAGCCGCATCTCCAACCCCTCCGGCAGCTCAACCAGGGTCACAGGACAGATGGACAGCGACAAGGGGCGAAACTGGTGACTGACCGCAATGGCATCCGCCAGTGTACGACTGGCCAACATGGTGTAACCGAGCAGGCCGAGACTGGTCAGGTGATAGCGCTGGCCCAGGCGTAAACCCAGACCGGGCCGGCCAACTGCAGCGACCAGATTTCGAATCACAGCCAGCTCCTGCCACAACTGCAAGGGTGCATTCCCGGCCAGGCCGGACGCGTCGATAGCGCTACCCTGCAGGCAATCAGCCGCACTCAAGCCTTCCTCGGCCGCCAGCTGCAGCAGGTAATTGATATTGGTACTGTCACGCCTTTCACGCCAATCCATAGGACACCGCTGGCCGTTGAAGAAGATAATCTGCCGATCCAGATGGCAGAAATTATCATGAGTTGGCAGCCTTCATCATGGCCGACTGCATCCACTTGCGGCAACCTTGAGACGTTACAAAGCATAACCAGATGAAAGTACCACGCCGGTTGATAAACCCAGCCAGGCTGGTCATATCAGGACTCAGTTCAGCGCTGCGCAAGCGGGCTTACAGGTAACCCTATCTTTTAACAGCAATGCTGGCCTCTGGTGAGTAGCCAGTCTCTGACAGCGAGGCACGGGTGAACACGACGACTGATGCACAGACTTTAGCGTTGGCGATCCATAACGCACGCCGCCAGCACCTGGCACTCGGTAATGGCGCTCCACGCATCAGCCCGGAGAACATTCAGCAGGCCAAAATCGTGCAACAGCATCTGATTGACCGCTATATCGCCGAGGGGCATAAACCCGTTGGCTTCAAGCTTGGCCTTACCGACACTCGCATGCAGGCCGCACTAAAACTGGATCAGCCCTTGGCTGGCCCGCTGATGGCCGACTGGCAAATAAAACATCCGACACTGGATAGCCGTGAGTTCATTGAGCCGCGGGTAGAAATTGAAGTTGCCTTCGTATTTTCCCGCCCGGTTGTTCAGCCTGATATCGACGACGCAACCCTGGTCGCGTCGTTGACCGGCGTTACTTGTGCCTTTGAATTCTGTGACTCTGCCTATACTGGCTGGCCGCACTCACTGGCTGAAGCCGTCGCAGATAACCTCTCGTTCGGACGCTTTATGCTGGGCGACACCCTGCACCCCGCAGACCCGACGGCGCTGGCCAGCCTGACTGCCCGGCTGATGAATCATGGTGAACTGATAGCAGAGGGCGCAGGCAACCAATGCATGGGAAGCCCGCTTGATGCTTGCCGTTGGCTGGTTAGCCAACGCGCACTGGCCGGAACACCCGTACAGGCCGGAGATATTCTGCTGTCCGGTGCACTCGCCCCCATGCTACCTATCACAGCGGGAGACTACCTGTCAGTGGATATGGGGTACCTTGGCACACTGGCGTGTGCGATAAGCTAACCCTTATAGAACGGTCCTTAGTTTTTGTTATGGGTAAACTGGCAAGTCGCGCAGTGCCCCCCTGCTAAAGTCTATTCCCGCTAACGGTGCTCAACGCCCTCGTCGTGCACCGCAAAAAACCGCTCAAACATGCTTGTTTTCCCCTCTTTCAGGTGCGCGCTTGGCGTTAGCACACAGCAGCTAAACAGCCGTTTCCGACCAAGGTCGTACAGAGCAACGCCGTCGCTCATGCTTTATTGGTTGACGTGCCCGCCGGTGGGAGCCGGCACCTGCTCAACTCAGGAGAATAATAATGAAGCATGCCGCCCTTTATGCCCTGACCACTGCCGTGGCACTTGGTCTGACCTCTGTAACACCCCCTACAACCCATGCCGCGGGTTTTGCCGAAGATGCCACCGCATCACTGTTGCTGCGCAATTTCTATTTCAACCGCGACTTCCGCGATCCGGGTGCTCAGTCCAAAGCTGAAGAGTGGGCTCAGGGGTTTATTTTGCGCGCCGAATCAGGCTACACACCCGGCCCTGCCGGCTTTGGTCTGGATCTCTATGCCGCGACCGGGGTAAAACTGGATTCTGCCGATGCGCGTGCCGGCACCGGTCTGCTGCCCAACGCATTCAGCAACGAGGGTCCAGGCAGTTATGGCAATGCTATGATCGCTGCCAAGGCCCGCATCTCGGCAACCACGCTGAAACTGGGTCATCACATCCCCAGCATACCGATTGCCCAAGCCAGCGATATTCGCCTGCTCCCGCAAACCTATACCGGTGTCAGCCTGGCGACGGCAGAGATCGACCACCTAGATATCCAGGCCGGTCAACTGCGTGAAGTGAACTACCGGGCCAGCACTAACCGACAGGATATCGACGCCACTCTGGGTGGCAGCTCAGACCGGTTCAACTACCTTGGCGGCACCTATACCTTTGCCCAAAGCGACACCACCCTGGGTCTATGGCGCGGCGAACTGGATGACGTCTATGCGCAAAATCTGTTCAACCTGATCCAGCGCTACAAAACGGATAACTGGCAACTCGGCGCCAATCTGGCCTGGTTCGACACCCGTGACCACGGCAAGCAGCCATTGAACATTGATCACCAGATGAAATCGCTCATGCTGTCAGCCAGTACCGGGCCGCATACCTTGCGCCTTGGCTACCAGCACAGTGACGGTGACACCGCGTTTCCTTATCTGCGCGAGAACAACCCCTACATTGCCAACTATGTACAAATCCTGGATTTTGCCCGGGCTGACCAGAAGTCCTGGCAAGTACGCTACGACCTCGACTTTGCTGCGTACGGCCTAACTGGCCTGAAAGGCCTGGTGCGCTATGTTCGGGGCAACAATATCGATATGGGGGCAGCAGCTCGCGGCAAGGAGTGGGAGCGTGACATAGACTTCACATACACCGTTCAGTCCGGCACGTTCAAGAATCTCTCGCTGCAATGGCGCAACGCAATGGTGCGCTCGGATGTGATTCGCAATCTGGACGAAAACCGGTTGATTGTTTCCTACACCCTGCCGCTGTTGTAAGCAGTACCAGTCGCCTCCATGAGCCGTGTTAAGGCTCCGGCAACTGAAGCTGATGCTCGGGTAATCCCTGCAGGGATTGCCCGGATGGCATAAACTATCACATCATGGCAGTAATAATCATGGCTGGCCTGATCCCCGTGTTGCAATCTAAGCTTACTAAACATAACAAGAGGACAGTGCCATGCCTGAATTTTTCTATACCACGGCCGCCAACAACAAGGCCCGCGAGACACCCCATTTCAGGGTCACCCCGGTGGCCGGTTCACTCGGTGCGGATGTGAAGGATGTGGATCTGACCACACTGTCGCATGATGGCCAGGCGGCTTTGCGTCAGGCCTTGCTGGACCATCAGGTACTGTTTATTCGTGGTCAGAATCTGGATGTTGCGCAGCTGGATGCGGTAGCGCGGCGCTTTGGCGATTTTGGCACCGAACCCTATGTCACGCCGATGAAAGAGCACCCGCATATTGTGCATGTGCGCAAGGAAGCCGACGAGGGCAGCCCCTTTGTGTTCGGTGGCGCCTGGCATTCCGACTGGTCATTCCAGGAGCGACCGCCGGCCTTTACCCTGCTGTATGGCCACGATGTGCCTGAGTGCGGTGGCGATACGCTGTTCAACAACATGTATCTGGCCTGCGAGTGGCTGTCGCCGACCCTACGCAAGGTATTGCATGGGCTGCGCGGGATTCATACCCCGGAGTTCGGTTATGGGCCCAATGCGCAGCACAATGCCGGCATCGAAAGCATGCAGATCAATTACGGCAAGCCGGTGGATCATGATGTGCGCAGCCACCCGATGATTACCCGCCACCCGGAAACCGGCCGCGCGGTGCTCTTTGCCAACCCGGCCTATACGTTGGGTATTGAAGGTATGAAGCCGGAAGAGTCGCGCCCGCTGCTGGACTACCTGTTCAGTGTGGCGGCGGCACCTGCGTTCACTTGCCGTATGCGTTGGACGCCTGGCACTCTGGCGATCTGGGACAACCGCTGTGTGTGGCACCAGCCGATTTCGGATTATTTTGGCAAGCGACGGGAAATGTTCCGCGTGACTATCGTGGGCGACAAGCCGGTGGCTGCCGGGGCCGATTAGCGGGCAAGAAAAAACCCCGCCGAGGCGAGGCTTTGCAGAATAGTGTCCTGATCATCCGTATCGGGCTGCCTCCAGACAGAGTCCCTGATCCCTGTTATTTGATTGCGCTTCCTTCGTTGCTCCATGCAGGACACATAGTAGTCAGGTTACCAGGGGCTGCCCATCAGCCAAAGACACCACTGCCTGTAAGTCTTTACTTACAGGCAGTAGGCCAGCCAATCAGAACTGCGCTGCATCCAGCTCGAACAGCGGCTCGCTCCCAGCACGCACCGACTCGCTCAGCGAGTGGATGCGCGGCAGGATGCGTTTGACGTAGTAACGACCAGTACTCAGCTTGGCCTTGTAGAAGCCATCTGCATCATCATCCAGCCGGGCCAGGGCAGCCTTGGCCATCTTCGCCCACATGTAGGCATAGGCGGTGTAACCGAACACATGCAGGTACTCGACTGAAGCAGCACCGACTTCGTTCGGGTTGCTCTGACTGCGATCGATGACCATCTCGGTCAGCTCTTCCAGGTTGTCGATGGCCTTGGCCAGCGGCTTGACAAACTCAGCCAGGGCAGCATCCGCGTTGTCGGCAACAAAGCTGCGAATTTCCTCGGCAAATACCTTGAAGTAGGCGCCCTTGTTGGCCACTGTCTTGCGACCCATGAGGTCGAGGGCCTGGATGCCGTTGGTGCCTTCATAGATCTGTGCAATTCGCGCATCGCGCACCAGTTGCTCCTGACCCCACTCACGGACATACCCGTGGCCACCGAAAACCTGCTGACCGTCAATGGTGTTGGCCAGGCCGATATCGGTAAAAAAGGCCTTGGCAACCGGCGTCAGCAAGGCGACCAGCGCCTCGCCTTTGGTCCGGTCTTCAGCATTGTCAGTGAACTTGCTGATATCCAGCTGCATGCCCACATAGCTGGAGAAGGCGCGACTGGCTTCCGTCAGCGACTTGATGTTCAACAGCATACGGCGAACATCGGGGTGCACGATGATAGGGTCAGCGGCCTTCTCTGGCTGCTGGGCACCGGTCGGGGCTCGGCTCTGGATGCGCTCGCGGGCGTAATCAACTGCGCTCTGGTACGAGGCCTCGGAACAACCGATGCCCTGAATACCAATCGACAGACGCTCGTAGTTCATCATGGTAAACATGGCATTGAGACCCTTGTTGATCTCACCGACCAAGTACCCCTTGGCACCGTCAAAGTTCATCACGCAGGTAGCCGAGGCCTTGATACCCATCTTGTGCTCGATCGAGCCGCAGGTGACCGGGTTGCGCTCGCCGATACTGCCATCTTCATTGACCAGGAACTTGGGCACCAGGAACAGGGAAATTCCCTTGGGGCCGGGCGGCGCATCGGGCAGCTTGGCCAAGACCATGTGGATGATGTTCTCGGTCAGGTCATGCTCGCCACCGGTGATAAAGATCTTGGTGCCAGTGAGCTCATAGCTGCCATCAGCAGCCGGTACGGCTTTGGTCCGGATAATACCCAGATCGGTACCGCAATGCGGCTCGGTCAGACACATGGTGCCCGACCAGGTACCTGCGTACAGGTTGGGCAGATAGGCCTGCTTCAGCTCTTCGCTGCCATGGGCATCGAGCGCCAGGCAGCAACCGGCGGAGAGAGCCGGATACAGGGCGAAGCTGTTGTTGGCACCGTAGATGATTTCTTCAACCTGCACACCCAGGGCTTTCGGCATGCCCATACCACCAAACTCCGGATTACCACCCAGGCCGACCCAGCCGCCTTCGGCATAGACCCTGTAGGCCTCTTTGAAACCGGCCGGGGTAGTCACCACACCATCTTTCCACTGGGCGCCTTCTTCATCGCCACTGCGGTTGATCGGGGCGATGGTCTGACTGGCCATTTTGCCGGCTTCTTCCAGCATGGCATCGGCGATTTCCATATCTGCGGCGCCGTTCAGCCCGGGCAGGTTCTGCCACAGGGTACCGGCATCAAACACATCATTGAGAACAAAACGGATATCGCGCAGCGGGGCCTTGTAGTCAGCCATGGGGAAACTCCTCTAGCAATCGTTGCGTCCGGACCATACCAGGACATACGCTAATTGTAGCCTTACAACGATTGGTTAGATAGCGTCTGATTGTGACTTTTATATTAGAAGCGGTCACAGAAAGAGCATTTTTGTCGCATCATGATTCGACACAGCCAATTGCGACGGGCTTCAAGCGGCGCCGGGAGCAGTAGTCAGTATGGATTGCCACGGGTCCAATGCCCGCACCATGTCAGGCCGCAGGGGCAAATGCTTGCTGGCAGGGGAATAAACAGACACAAAAAAGCCCCGACGAGCGGGGCTTTTTTTACTGCAGGCTGGATCAGAACTGACCGACGGCGATATCCATCAGGTTATCAGCACCGGACTCCAGTGCCGCCAGGTGGGCCTGGGCACGCGGCAACAGACGCTTGAAGTAGAACGCCTGAGTGGCCAGCTTGGCCTGATAGAAGTCCTTCTCGCTGGTACCGGCATCCAGTTCCGCCTGAGCAGATACGGCCATTTTCAGCCACAGGAAGGCCAGGGTGACGTAACCGGAGTACATCAGGAAATCCATCGACGCCGCACCGATTTCTTCACGGTTCTGCATCGCCTTCATACCGATCTTCTGCACCTGCTCACCCCACTGGGCATTCAGGGTACTCAGTTGGTTAACGTATTCACCCAGCTGCGCGTGACCTTCGTTGGCCTGGCAGAACTTGTGTACCTGCTTGGTAAAGGCGCGCATGGTCTTGCCCTGGGTCATCAGCACCTTGCGACCCAGCAGATCCAGCGCCTGAATACCATTGGTGCCTTCGTAGATCAGGGCAATACGGCAATCACGTACCTGCTGCTCTTGGCCCCACTCACGCACATAGCCATGGCCACCAAGCACCTGCATACCCAGATTGGTTGCTTCAAGACCAGTCTCGGTCATGAAGGCTTTACAAATAGGCGTCAGGAATGCCAGCTGCTCATCAGCATCGGCACGCTCAGCGTCATCCTTGGAATAATGCGCCTTGTCCAGCAGCTGTGCGGTGTAATAGGTCAGCGCACGGTTGCCTTCGTTGAACGCCTTCATGGTCAGCAGCATGCGTCGTACGTCAGGATGCACGATGATCGGGTCAGCGGGCTTGTCCGGCTCAGCAGCACCCGAGAGGGCACGCATCTGCAGACGGTCCTTGGCATATTCAAGGGCGGTCTGATACGAGGCTTCACCATGACACATACCCTGCATACCGGTACCCAGGCGCGCATGGTTCATCATTGTAAACATGTAGTTCAGGCCCTTGTTGGCTTCGCCAACCAGGAAACCGGTTGCATCGTCAAAGTTCATCACGCAGGTCGGAGAGGCCTTGATGCCCATCTTGTGCTCCAGCGAGCCACACTTCAGGGAATTGCGCTCACCCACTTCACCGCTTGCATCAGGCAGGTACTTGGGCACGATGAACATGGAAATGCCCTTGGTACCGGCTGGCGCGTCCGGCAGCTTGGCCAGGACCAGATGGACGATGTTCTCGGCCATGTCGTGCTCGCCACAGGAAATAAAGATCTTGGTGCCGGTAATCTTGTAGCTGCCATCGGCCTGGGGTACCGCACGGGTCTTGGTCAGACCCAGATCTGTACCGCAATGCGGCTCGGTCAGACACATGGTGCCCGTCCAGGTACCGGGGACCAGCTTGTTAAGGTAGAGGTCTTTCTGGTCATCATTACCATGGGCACGAATGGCCGCCTGACAGCCTTGGGACAGACCGGGAAACATGCTGAAGGAATAGTTGGCCGAGGCGACCATCTCTGCCAGCACCAGGCCCAAAGAAGCAGGCAAACCCTGACCACCGTACTCGACCGGCCCGGTCATCGAGCCCCAACCATTGTCGATATACTGCTGGTAGGCTTCCTTGAAGCCAGCGGGGGTGGTGACCACACCATCATCAATGCTGCAGCCTTCCTCATCGCCCGTGCGGTTCAACGGGGCAAGGACACTACCGGTAAACTTGGCTGCTTCATCCAGCACTGCACTGACCAGGTCAGGCGTGACCTCTTCAAGACCAAAGGCCTCATAGCCGGCATTGAAATCTAATACTTCATTGATCACAAAGCGCATATCGCGCAAGGGGGCATTGTAGCTAGGCATTTTCGTTCTCCAATGGGCCGCCAGAGCATACTGGCCGGCCAAGTTCATACGACCGTTTGAACAGTACGGCGCACCCTGCACAGGGTCAAGGACAGCAGGGGCTCATTACACCGGCTGATACAAAGTTATAAGGCAATCTTCCTGACGAGCGAGTCAATGCCTCACGGATGCGAGGCACAGCACGATCGCTTATATCAAAAAGTCATATAAAAAGTGTTTTTTGTACTTGGACACATACAATGCAGCCCTTTATGTTTGCCACCTGCCTGTTAATTACCGCTACCTCACGAGAGAAGCCTGATGAGCTGGGACTCCCTGCCAATGTTTGGTGTAGCCGCCCTGCTGGTCTGGGTGTTTTATGCCTTTGCGCGGGAGAAATTCAGCCCCGACGTTGTGGTGGGCATCGCCGTCGCCGTGTTGCTGGTCAGCACCCTGCTGACCCCCGCCGACGTGCTTAGCGTCATGTCCAATAGTGCGCCCATCACTATTGCCTGCCTATTTGTGCTTTCTGCCGCGCTGGAGCGTACTGGCTGTGTTGAACGCCTCGGTAATGGCCTGTCACGCTTGAGTGGCGGCAGTCCTATGCGAACACTGTTTACCTTGATGGTAACTGGCCTACTGCTGTCGACCTTTATCAACAACACGCCAGTGGTCGCCATCCTCACCCCGGTCGCCATTGCCCTAGCCAATCAGGTTGGCAGCAAACCTTCAAAAATGCTGATCCCTCTGTCTTATGCCACCATTCTCGGTGGCAGCATGACCATGATCGGCACCTCCACCAATATTCTGGTCGATGGCGTCGCTCGACAGCACGGCATGGAGCCCTTCGGCATGTTCGAGATCACCCTGCCGGGGCTGATCATGTCGCTGATCGGGCTGGCCTTTATCATGCTGGTCGGCCACCGCCTACTGCCCAACCGGGAGAGCCTGTCCAAGCAACTGCGCCCGGACCAGAGCCGGCCATTCATGACTGAATTGCTGGTGCCGCAGGACTCCAGCGTGATCGGCCGCAACATCAGTGAAGCCAAACTCAATGGCGGCAGCGGGATTCAGGTGATTCGTCTGTTCCGTGGCGATGACGAAATCCCTGCACCGGACAAGGAAACCGTGTTGCAGGCCGGCGACCGTCTGGTATTGCACGCCAACATGCAGGACTTCGTCGAACTGCGCCAGCAGGGCTTGCTGGCCTTCAACCATGAACAAGCCACGCAATTCGAGACCATCTCCACCCGTGACGTGGTGCTGGCCGAAGCCATTGTTGGACGCAATTCACGCTACAGTCACCGCCCCATGCGCGACCTCAACCTGACTGCGCGTTACGGCATTCACGTGCTTGCGGTACACCGCCACAATGACAACATTCAGGACAACCTGGACGACTTCCAGCTGCAGTTCGGCGATGTCATGCTGGTTGAGGGCACCCCCGCCCAGATCAAGAAATTTGCCGATAACGGCGAACTGATCAGCCTCAACACCGTGCAGGAACGCGCCTACCGGCGCAATAAGGCACCCATCGCCATTGCTGCGGTACTCGGCGTCATGCTGCTGGCCGCGCTCAAGGTGATGCCGATCGAAGGCCTGGCGATGATTGCTGCCGCCATCGTTATCGCCACCGGCTGCCTGGACACCGAAGATGCCTACAAGGCCATCGACTGGCGCATCCTGATGATCATTTTCGGCATGCTGGCAATCAGTATTGCCATGAACAAGGTTGGCCTCGTCGACAATATAGTCACCCAGATGATGGCATTGTCACCCGTTCTTGGCCCGCTGTTCATGCTGTCTTTCATCTACCTGCTGACCTCGGTGCTCACCGAAATGGTCAGCAACAACGCCGTTGCCGTGCTGGTCACTCCGATTGCCATCGGCGTCGCTCTGCAACTCGGCGCCGACCCGCGCCCCTTCGTGGTCGCCGTCATGTTCGCCGCCAGCGCCAGCTTCGCCACCCCCATCGGCTACCAGACCAACACTTTCGTCTATAGCGCTGGCGGCTACCGGTTCAGCGACTTCCTGCGCATCGGGGTACCCCTCAACCTGATTATGTGGGGCACCGCCACGCTGATCATTCCGCTGATTTGGCCGCTGTTTCCTGAGTGATTGTGCCGTGTGGTCGATGCATCAAGCGCTGCTGCAAATCACTTCGCAGCAGCCAGAGCTTGAGTCAGATCAGCCAGAATATCGTCAATATGCTCGATACCAATCGACAGACGCACCATCTCGCGACTGACACCGGCTCGCGCCAGCTCCGCATCATTCAACTGCCGATGGGTGGTCGACGCCGGATGACACGCCAGTGACTTGGCATCACCGATATTCACCAGTCGCACAATCAACTCCAGCGCATCAATAAAGCGCGCACCGGCCGCCTCGCCACCCTTGATGCCGAAAGACAGAATCGACGCCGGCGTACCACCCATATAGCGCTGCGCCAGCGCATGCTCCGGATGATCCGGCAAGCCCGCGTACTGCACCCATTCCACCTGCTCATGATCCTGCAAATACTGCGCAACTTTTTGCGCATTTTCGCAATGCCGCTCCATGCGCAGCGACAGCGTCTCCAGCCCCATCAGAATCTGGAAGGCGTTGAACGGCGACAAGGCCGCACCCATATTGCGCAAAGGTACCACCCGGCAGCGGCCAATGAAGGCAGCCGGCCCAAAGGCCTCGGTATAGACCACACCGTGGTAGGACGGATCAGGCGTATTCAGCAACGGAAAGCGGTCAGCATGGTCAGCCCATGGGAAAGTACCCCCATCAACCACCATCCCACCCACAGTGGTGCCATGACCGCCGATATACTTGGTCAGGGAATGCACCACGATATCTGCACCATGCTCGATCGGCCGACACAGTGCTGGCGTAGCCACCGTGTTATCGACCATCAAGGGCACCCCTTTGCGATGAGCAGCTGCAGCCAGCGCAGCCAGATCAATCACATTGCCAGAGGGGTTGCCAACGGACTCACAGAAAACCGCCTTGGTGCGCTCATCAATCAAGGCTTCCAGCGCACCAATATCCGCATGATCGGCAAAACGCACCTCGATCCCCTGTCGCGGCAAGGTATGCGCAAAGAGGTTGTAGGTACCGCCATACAGCTTGGCCACGGATACAATGTTGTCACCCGCCTCGGCCAGCGTCTGGATCGCCGCGGTAATGGCCGCCATCCCCGATGCAAAGGCCAGGCCGGCAACACCGCCCTCCATGGCTGCCACTCTCTGTTCCAGCACATCGTTGGTCGGGTTCATGATCCGCGTGTAGATGTTCCCCGGTACCTTGAGATCAAACAGGTCTGCACCGTGCTGGGTATTATCAAAAGCGTAGGAAGTGGTCTGGTAAATCGGCACCGCAACCGCTTTGGTGGTCGGGTCAGGGGAAAAACCGGCGTGAATGGCGAGTGTTTCGAGCTTCATTGTCGTGTCCTTGCTCTGTTGGGGTGTATCCCCGCGAGCATGCCCAAGTCACGGGACGGGGTCAATTGATAGACACTGCCCCAGGTCAAGACAAGTGTCTCACTGACGTGACATACTCGAGTCAGACTTGCCACCGGGAGAATCCCAATGACTACTTTGTTGATGGCGACTGACTTCAGTCCCGAATCCGATCTTGCCCTCAAGCGCGCCTGCCAGCTTGCCGCCGAGCACCAGGCACGCCTGATCGTGCTGCACAGTGTAGACTCTGCGCTGCCGCTGCATACGCGCGATCGGCGCCGCAAAGAAGCGGAAGGACTGGCTCAGGAGCAGCTTGCGCGCTGCGCACCCGAGCCGGCACTGGATGTGAAACTTGTGGTCGAGGCCGGGCGCATCGCCGAAACCATCCTGCGCAATGCTGTCGAAGAAGATGCCAGTCTGATCATTCTTGGCCAGCACCATCAATCCAGCCCCGAGCTGTTTGTCGGCACCACCCTGGAGCGCGTTAGTCGCCTGGCCTCAGTGCCGGTGTTGCTGGTCGTCAGCGAACAGGCCGACTATCAGCAAGGCTTGGTGGCACTGGACGCTTCAGCCTGTGCCAGTCAGGGCCTGCGCACCGCTGCCATGCTGGTCAACGGTGGGCACCTGCACGCCATGCATATCTGTCATCCACCCATGAGCACCCGCTGGGGTGGTCACAGCGCCCTGGTCAAATACACGGCCGAACAGCAGGAAACGCTGGGCAATTTGCTGGAGGATGAACTGGAAACTCTCGAATTGATGGACATTCCACGCCCCGAGTTCAGTCTGGATGTCACCAACGGCGGCGTCCTTGCCGAGCTGCAGCGCACCGTCAGCATCCGCAAGCCCGGCTTTCTTGCCCTCGGCAGTCATGGACGTAGTGGTTTGGGTGAAGCGCTGCTGGGCGGCTTGGCGCTTGAACTGCTGCGCCAGCCACCCTGTGATGTTCTGGTAGCACGCTAGTCTCCCGATGGAAGCCAGGCTCTGCTGTCAGCCGTTATTTTCCAGATGGTCGTGCAAGGCAATGAATTGCTGGGTCAGCTTGTGCCGGCCATCAAGGAATATCAGCGGTGTATTGGCCTGATGTGACTCGCGCATACGCACCGAGGCTGGCAGGTAGACCGGTATGACCGGTAAACCTTCGTCAACCAGCTCGGCCAGCATCTGCTGCGGCAGTGAAGCGCGCGACTGGTACTGGTTGACGATAATGCCTTCTACCGCCAAATCTTCGTTGTGCTCGTCACGGATTTCTTCCAGCTCTTCAAGCAGGCCGTAGAGCGCTTTGCGCGAGAAGGCATCGCAGTCGAAGGGAATCAGACAGCGATCGGCGGCGATCAGCGCGGAAATGGTGTAGAAGTTGAATGCCGGGGCGGTATCGATATAGATCCGCTCATAGCTGCCTTTGAGATCCTTGAGCAGCTTGCGCAACTTGAGGATCTTGTAGCGCGACTCCAGCTTGTGCTGCAGCTCGCTCAACTCGGCACTGGCCGGCATCAGCCAGAGATTCTCAAACGGAGTTTCGGTGACATACTGTTCTGCTTTCTTGGCGAACAGGCTGCTACCCAGCGTTGAGGTAAAGAAGTCGGCAATGGTCAGATCAACATCGGCCAGGCCATCACCCATCAGGTAATGACTGGAGTTGGCCTGAGGATCCAGGTCAATGACCAGGGTCTTGTAGCCGGCAGCGGCACTGACTG
>SKFV01000125.1 GCA_007117785.1 Pseudomonas sp. | reverse complement strand
GGGGCCGACAATACGCACCACCAGCGCCTTGCCGTCCTCGTCTTCCAGGCTGACCGTCGCCGAGAAAAATACCTTGCCCAGATCCCCGGGCGGCTGATCGACCACCTTGAGGTTCTCCAGTCGCTTGCGCAGGAAGCGCACCCGGCTATCGATCTCGCGCAGCATTTTCTTGCCGTAGGTGTATTCGGCATTTTCCGAACGGTCGCCCTGTGCCGCTGCCTCGCTGACAGACTGGGTGACCTGCGGGCGACGCACATGCCAGAGCTCGTGCAGCTCGTCCCGCAGGCGCTGGGCTCCGGCAGCGGTAATCAGCGGCGTACCGGCGCGCCGTGGCGGGCGATAGCGGCTCATCTCAGCCCCGGTTCAGCAATGACATCGGGCTTTGCCGCACAACCTGTCGGGTGCCGAATGCACCGGCCACACCGATCAGCAGCGCGCCCCCCAGCGGTACCAGCAACCAATACCACAGGTGGGGCTGCCAGGTCAGTTCCAGCGCATAGCGATAAAGCAGCCAGGTAATCAACTCCGCCGCGACAATCGCCAGTATCCCGGCCAAGGCACCGAGCAGGGCAAACTCCATGCGATTGGCCTGTTGCAGCAGCTTGCGTCGTGCGCCCAGGGTGCGCAGCAGGGCGCCTTCATGCAGGCGCTCGTCCAGGGTGGACTGCAATGAGGCGAAGAGCACGGCAAAGCCGGCCAGCAACACAAACAAGAGCACGTATTCGACGGCCAGGGTCACCTGCGCGAGAATCTCGCGGATTTGCTGCAGAATCACTTCCACATCCAGCAGCGTCATGGCCGGGAAGGCGCGCGCCAGGTCGCGCAGCCCCTCGCGGTGTTCGCTGGGCAAGCGGAAACTGGTCAGCAGGGTGGCCGGCACATTGTCCATACTGCCCGGCGACAGGATCATAAAGAAATTGGGGGTGAAATTGTCCCAGTTCACCGCACGGATATTGCTGACTTCGGCCTCTACGGTCTGTCCGGCAATGACAAAGGTCAGCAGGTCACCAAGGTAGACCCCCAGGCTTTCTGCCAGCTCGCTTTCCACCGACACCTCGGGCGCTGCAGGTGCGACTTCGCCCCACCACTGGCCTGCCACAATACGGTTATCGGCCGCCAGCTCCGCCGACCAGGTCAGGCTCAGATCCCGGTTAATAGCCCTTTCCGCCTGGCTGCCCTTGCTGACCAGGTCGCGCACCGGCTGATCGTTGATCAGCGTCAGGCGACCGGGCGAAACCGGGTAGAGCGGGGCAGGGGTAGCACCAATCTCTTCCAGCTTGGCAATAAAGGCGGCTTCCTCGCTGGGCAGAATATTCAGCGCAAACTGATTCGGGGTATCTTCCGGCAGCTGTGCCTGCCAGGTATCCAGCAGTTCGGTACGCAGAATCAGGATGACCACCATGGCCATCAGAATCAGGCCAAAGGCAAGAATCTGCCCGGCTGCCGTCGTCGGTTGCTTGAGTAACTGACCGCTACCCAGACGCCAGGCCAGGCTGGCCTGGCGCAAACGGTTGCCGACCAGTTTAAGCAGACCCAGAGCGACAATACCGAGCAGTACGGCCGCTACGGAACCGCCCAGCACTACGGCCAGGGTGATCGGCAGGTTACCGGTGAATTGCCACATCAACAGGCAGAGGGCACCCAGAGCCAGGCCATAAATCAACCAGCCACTACTGGGTAAGGGAGCCAGTTCACGGTGCAACACGCGCAGGGGGGAAACCCGCCCGAGTCGCAGCAGCGGGGGCAGGGCGAAACCGGCCAAGCCGATCATGCCGGTGGCCGCACCGACCAACAAAGGCTGCCAGCCCACGCCGGGCAAGTCGGGAGGCAACAGGTCGCGCAGCAGGAAAATCAGACCCCACTGCATAAACCAGCCAAGCAGCAAGCCAACCAGCGTGGCGACAACCCCGAGGCAGGCCAACTGGATCAGGAAAATCTGCATCACCCGACGCCGGCTGGCTCCCAGGCAACGCAGCAAGGCACTGGTATCAAAGTGGCGGGTGGCAAAGCGGCTGGCGGACAGCGCCACCGCCACCCCGGCCAATACTACGGCAGCGATACTGGCCAGGCCGAGAAACTGTCCGGCACGGTCCAGTGCACTACCAATCTGCTGGTTATCATCGGCGACTGTGGTCAGCCGTTGATTGGGTTCCAGTTGCGGCCTTACCCAATCCTGAAAGCGGTTCAGGGCCACTTCATCGCCGCTGAGCAACAAACGGTAACGAATCCGGCTGCCGGGTTGAATAATGCCGGTCACCTCCAGGTCATCAAGGTTCATCAATACGCGCGGATTGAGGCTGTAAAAATCACCCACCCGGTCTGGCTCGTGGGTCAATACCGCACTGGCTTCCAGGCTGGTACGCCCAACATCCAGTGCGGCACCCACATCCACTTCAAGAATATTCAGCAAACGGGCTTCCACCCATAGTTCGCCAGGTGGGGGGATGCTGTCCACGGTGCGTTCATCGGCAAACTGCTCGTCGCTGATACGCACTTCACCCCGTAACGGGTAGCCCGGACCTACTGCTTTGACAGCTGACAACTGCATGCTGTTGTCACTGGTCATGACGCTGGAAAATTCGACCACATCGGTAGACTGCAAACCCAGGTCATGGGCTTGTTGCTTCCATTCCTCTGGCAAGGCGCTGCGTGCTGACAGCACCAGATCGGCACCCAGAAACTCGGCTGCCCGGCTGACCATGCCGCGTTGCAAACGGTCGGTAAAAAAGCTGATGGCAGTGCTGACCAGAACGGCGATGATCAGGGCAAATACCAGCACCCGCAATTCACCGGCTTTCCATTCGCGTGCCAGCAGGCGAGCGGCCAAGGGCGCCGCGTGATGTCTACTCATACCGCCGGCTCCTGCAAGCGGCCCGCATTCAGTGTCAGTGCACTGGCGCAGCGCTCGGCCAGGCGGTTGTCGTGGGTGACCATCACCAGGGTAGTGCCCTGTTCACGGTTGAGGTCAAACAGCAGGTCGGTAATTTTTGTGCCGGTTGCCGCATCCAGGTTACCGGTCGGCTCATCGGCAAACAGAATGTCTGGCTCACTGGCAAAGGCACGGGCAATCGCCACTCGCTGCTGCTCGCCCCCGGACAATTGGCGCGGATAGTGGCTGGTGCGCTGGCCCAGGCCGACGCGATCGAGCAGACGGGCCGCCTGCTCACGGGCATCCCGGCGGCCTTTCAGCTCCAGCGGCAGCATCACGTTTTCCAATGCGGTCAGGCTGCCGAGCAACTGAAAGGACTGAAATACAAAGCCCACGTGCTCGGCACGCAGGGCCGCGCGCTGGTCTTCATCCAGCGACCCCAGTGATTGACCAGCCAGATACACATCGCCCTTGCTCGGCAGGTCCAGGCCAGCCAACAGGCTCAGAAGGGTGGATTTGCCGGATCCGGATGCGCCGACAATCGCTACGCTGGCACCGCGCTCGATACTCAGGCTGACATTGTCAAGAATGGTTAACTCAGCTTCCGAGCTATGGACGATTTTGCTAAGGTGTTCGGCAACAATGACCTGATCTGACATGGAATCTGCCTTTTGAAAACTCAGTGGAAAACGCCTTTCGGTGCAGTGCTGCTCTGGTTGCTGGCCCTGCCAGTCTATGCCCAGAGCATGCTGATTGTCGGTGATAGTATCAGCGCCGCTTTCGGTCTGGAAATCGAACAGGGCTGGGTGAGCTTGTTGGAGCAGCGGCTGGAGGCTGAAAACCATGATGTCGAGGTCATCAATGCCTCCGTCAGCGGCGACACCACTGCTGGCGGGCTGGCGCGCCTCGCGCCTTTGCTGGAGCGGCACACGCCGGATCTGGTGATCATCGAACTGGGTGGCAACGACGGCCTGCGCGGTATGCCACCGGGTAATATGCAACAGAATCTTTCCAGCATGGTTGAACAGTCGCAGGCGGCAGGGGCTGACGTGTTACTGTTTGGTATGGAAATCCCGCCGAATTACGGCGTGCGTTACACCGACGCCTTTCGCCAGGTGTTTGTGGATGTCAGCGAAACCCATGACATCCCGTTGCTGCCCTTTCTCCTGGAACCCTTCGCAGAGGATGCCGGGTTGATGCAGGACGACGGCATTCACCCGACGGCAGAGGCGCAACCCTTGATACTGGACCATGCCTGGCCGCTGATCGCCGCCTGGCTCGACGAGCAGGAAGACTGACCATGCGCACCATCATGCGTAATTTTGCCAGCCTGGCAGTGGCGGCCCTGTTCAGCCTGCCCGTGCTTGCGCATGAATACGCCTGGGAACCGGGCAGGCACCTGGTGGGTGAGCTCT
The DNA here is from genome assembly GCA_007117785.1 of Pseudomonas sp. Taxonomy (GTDB): domain Bacteria; phylum Pseudomonadota; class Gammaproteobacteria; order Pseudomonadales; family Pseudomonadaceae; genus Halopseudomonas. The sequence goes on along the minus strand of SKFV01000125.1, from coordinate 47 downwards.
TTCACGTGCCAGCCCGTTTTGAAGATACCTTTCACCTTCTAGGCAAG
>SKFV01000041.1 GCA_007117785.1 Pseudomonas sp. | reverse complement strand
GGTATTGCCATGACCTGGGAATACAGTGGCGCGCATTACGCCAAGCGCCTGGTGACTATCAGCCACCAGCTGGGTGATGATGATCATCACCTTGAGGCTTACTCTAAAGGCCTTACATTGGCCTGATTGTGATCGAAACTGCCTGTTCCGGACAAAATGTGACCGGAACAGGCGTTTTTGTCACAGAAATCTGTTAAAATGCACTATCGGACAACGGCTTCGGCCGTTATCCTATGCAACCTTTTGAATGTCATGCGCCCGTCGGGCGTCTCATAGACCTGTGGAGGACGAACGTCCATGAAAATCCTCGTCGCCGTGAAGCGCGTGGTCGATTACAACGTCAAAGTTCGCGTCAAAGCGGACGGTTCCGGTGTAGACCTCGCCAACGTCAAGATGTCGATGAACCCCTTCTGTGAAATTGCCGTCGAAGAAGCCGTGCGTCTGAAAGAAAAAGGCGTTGCGACTGAAATCATCGCTGTTTCCGTTGGCCCGACCGCTGCCCAGGAGCAGCTGCGTACCGCTCTGGCACTGGGTGCCGACCGCGCTGTACTGGTCGAGTCCGCTGAAGAGCTGAGCTCGCTGAACATTGCCAAGCTGCTCAAAGGTGTTGTCGACAAGGAAGAACCGCAACTGGTCATTCTCGGCAAGCAAGCTATCGATTCCGACAACAACCAGACTGGCCAGATGTTGGCAGCACTGAGCGGTTACGCTCAGGGCACCTTCGCCTCTGAAGTCGCAGTTGACGGTGGTCAGGTCAAGGTCACCCGTGAAATCGACGGCGGTCTGCAAACCGTTGATCTGAAACTGCCGGCTATCGTCACTACCGACCTGCGTCTGAACGAGCCACGCTACGCTTCGCTGCCGAACATCATGAAAGCGAAGAAGAAGCCGCTGGAAACCCTGAAGCCGGAAGATCTGGGTGTCAGCATCAAGGCCTGTCTCAAGACCGTGAAGGTTGAAGCTCCTGCCGCCCGCAGCGCCGGTATCAAGGTGAAAACTGTGGACGAGCTGGTCGACAAACTCAAGAACGAAGCCAAGGTGATCTAAATGACAATTTTGGTTATTGCTGAACACAACAACGCCGAACTCAATGGCGCCACCCTGAACACCGTGGCCGCTGCCAAGGCGATCGGCGGTGATATCGCTGTTCTGGTCGCCGGTGAAGGTTGTTCCGCCGTGGCTGACGCTGCCGCCAAGATCGAAGGCGTAAGCAAGGTCCTGCTGGCTGACAACGCTGCCTATGGCCACCAGCTGCCGGAAAATATCTCCCTGCTGGTTGCTGAACTGGGCAAGGACTACAGTCACGTTCTGGCTCCGGCCAGCACCAACGGCAAGAACTACATGCCGCGCGTTGCTGCCCTGCTGGACGTTGACCAGGTCTCGGAAATCATCGCCGTTGAAAGCGCTGATACCTTCAAGCGTCCGATCTATGCCGGTAACGCCATTGCCACCGTGCAGTGCACTGCCGACACCAAGGTCATCACCGTACGCCCGACAGGCTTTGACCCTGTCGCAGCCGAAGGTGGCAGCGCTAGCGTAGAAGCCGTATCTGCCGCCCATGATGCAGGCCTGTCCAGCTTCGTCAACGAAGAACTGGCCAAGTCCGACCGTCCTGAGCTGGCTTCTGCCAAGATCGTTATCTCTGGTGGTCGCGGTATGCAGAATGGCGACAACTTCGAAATGCTCTATACACTGGCTGACAAGCTGGGCGCAGGCGTGGGTGCCTCACGCGCTGCGGTTGACGCCGGCTTCGTGCCCAACGACATGCAGGTCGGCCAGACCGGCAAGATCGTTGCGCCGCAACTCTATGTTGCTGTGGGTATTTCCGGTGCCATCCAGCACTTGGCGGGCATGAAAGACTCCAAGGTGATCGTTGCGATCAACAAGGACGAAGAAGCCCCGATCTTCCAGGTTGCCGATTATGGCCTGGTTGCCGATCTGTTCGAAGCGGTACCCGAACTGGAAGGCAAGGTGTAAGCATCACGCTTGCAGCAAGACAAAAACCCCGGCTCGCGAGAGCCGGGGTTTTTTATTGGCTGCCGGTTGCAGATTAAATACCCCTGCCAGCATAATGGCATTAACCCTAATGTGTTCAGGATGAACCTGCGTGAGCCTGAAAACTCGCTTCCAATTGCTGATCGCCGCCTTACTGCTGGTTACCTCCGTGGCCACCTGGACGGTTTTCGAGCACATTGCCGAAGGTATCGTCGAGCAATGGGGGCTTCGGATAGCGGAAATCCAGGTCCGCTACGACAGCGCTCGGCTGTTGCAGCCGCTGGAACGGGAAATCGCCCTGGCCATGCAAATGGCCGACTCCACTGTGCTGCGACGCTGGTCACGCGACCCTGACGATGTTGAGCTGCTTGCCGCAGCGACCGAAGAGATGGACAGTTTTCGTCGCAACTTCCGTGATCAGAACTATTTCGTTGCCCTGCGTGAATCCGGTGCCTATTACCATAACAATGCTGCCAACGAGTTTGCCGACGAGCCGTATCGCTACACCCTGGATCCGGAGAATCCGGACGATGCCTGGTTCTTTTTGCTGATCGAGCAGGGCAAACAATTCCATATCAATATCAATCCGGACGTCGAGCTGGATGTCACCAAGCTCTGGATCGATGTACTCATGTATGACGATGACGAGATTACCGGCATGGTCGGTACTGGTCTCGATCTGGACAGCTTTCTGCAGGAAATCGTCGATATTGGTCAGCCCGGCATCACCACCCTCTTTGTTGATCACAGCGGCGCCATTCAGCTTCACCGCGATCCAGAAATCATCGACTATGCCAGCCTGGTCAAACCCGAGGGTCAGAAAAGCAGTATCGAGCTGTTGCTCAACGGCGGTGAAACCCGGGTTCGTGAGATGATGACGCGCTTGCGTGCCGAGCAAAGCGGCCCCGAACAGGTCCTCACCGACTTTGTCAGCATGGATGGCAAACGCCACCTGGCCGGCATCGCTTACCTGCCAGCCATCGACTGGTTTGAAGTTACCCTGATTGATCTGGACGAATTGATGCCAGTCAGCCATTTCGCCTCGGTGGCGCTGGTGTTCAGCCTGATGTTGCTGACGGCATTACTGGTCATGCATATCGCTCTGCGCCGCTTGTTGCTTGACCCCTTGCTGGCACTGGAACAATCCATGCTCAAAGTGCAGACCGGCAATTTTGATGCCGCCGATGAACTCACTGCCAGGAGTGGTGAAATCGGCCGTGTGATCAGTCACTTTCGCAGCATGGCCAGCGCCATTCGCGACAACACGCGAAACCTGGAGGCAAAGGTTCAGGAACGTACCTTGGCGCTCGAACGCCTGGCCCGTTACGATGACCTGACCGGTCTGTTCAACCGCCGCGGCATGGGCGAGCTACTGCACGAAGTACAAGCGCGCTGTCAGCGCGAGAACCAGACCTACGGCCTGATCTGGCTCGACCTGGACAACTTCAAGGACATCAACGATAGCCACGGCCACAGCATGGGCGATCAGGCCCTGCAGACAGTCGCCGAGCAGTTGCGCACCGGTATTCGCCCCTATGACCACGCCGCGCGCTGGGGCGGCGATGAGTTCCTGGTACTACTCAATCCCTGCGACCATAGCAACCTGAGTCGCACCGCTGAACGTTTGCGCGAGATGATTGCCCAAACATCAAGTGAGCAGGGCATGGTCTTTACTGTCAGCGTCGGCGCCTGTCTCGCCACCGCCGAGAAGCCCTTGCATGCGGTGTTGCAGGCAGCTGACGATGCGCTCTATCAAGCCAAGCAAGCTGGCCGCAATCAATACCGGGTCGCGACGGAATCAGCTGACTGATCCAGCACCCGGCTGCCACATCTCCATCCCTGCAATTAATGACAAAATAGGCTTAACTGTGCCTACGATCTTTTGCATTGTGTCTCACGATGAGTAAAATGGTATTCTGACAAGCGAAACATAACGACAGTTTAATTCCGCTGTGCGAAACAAACATAAGACAGGCATCACACTATGCGCATGCGTTTTCGTCACCTTGCCGGCAGCCTGGCCCTCGGCCTGATTTTGCCGCTTACTGCCTTCGCCGAATCTGCCTTACCGCGGGTTATGGTCTGGACCGCCTATGGCACCGGCGCCGCCGGTTATGCCCAGGCAGCCGCCCTCGGCGGCATGCTGAAACACAAGGAAGGCAGCAATATTCGTATTCTGCCCGGTCGCAATGACGTATCACGGATGATTCCGCTGAAGAATGGTCGCGCCGACTATTGTCTATGCGGTATCGCCAGCTATTTCGGCCAGGAAGGCATCTTTCTGTTCAACCGCCCGACCTGGGGTCCGCAACCAATTCGCATGATTCTGGCCAGCCAGGGTACCCAGAGCTTCG
>SKFV01000364.1 GCA_007117785.1 Pseudomonas sp. | reverse complement strand
TCCTTGGCAACCCGTAAGCTGAAGCGTATCAACGCCTCGACTGAGGGCATCGAGACGGTGCCCCTAATGTGGCCGGACTTACCCAGAAACAGTGAGGAGGTACGTGAGCTCCGCCAGGCCGTCATCAGCAACCCCTTGGTCTATGGCATTTTTGTTGATCCTGATCTGACTTCCACCCTGATTCAGGTCGACTTCTATGACCATATGGTGGATTACAGCAAGATTTTCCCGGAAATTCGCGACATTCTTGACGCCTCACCGATCAGTGACCAGGTATCGCTGCATCTGATCGGCGAGCCCGTTTTGTATGGCTGGGTGGATCATTACCTGGGAGAAACAGCCACTATTTCGTTGATTTCCTTACTGGCCATGCTGGTTCTCTTGTTTGTGATCAACCGGACCTGGCGCGGCACCCTGTTGCCTTTGCTCAGTGGTGTGGTCAGCTGCATCTGGGCGCTGAGTATTGGCGTCATGCTGGGTTTCAACTTCGATCCCCTGGTGATTGTGGTCGCCTTTATCATTACTGCGCGATGTTTCTCCCATGCGGTGCAGTTGATCGTGCGTTTTGATGATCTGGGGCTGGCTGAAGTACCGCCACGCCAGGCCGCCGAAATGACCATGCGCGAGTTGTTCCGGCCGGGGCTGCTCGGTGTGGTGTCAGATGCCGGTGCCATTCTTTGCGTGATTGCCACGCCCATTCCCTTACTGCAGAAGGTGGCCATAATTGGGGCCATCTGGGTCATGACTATCAGCTTTTCGGCAGTGGTGCTCACACCGGTTCTGCTGTCCTGGATCAAGGCACCGCTGCGCTATGCGCACCCGGTCAATATGGATTTTGTCCTGCAGCCGGTCTTGCGCTTCAGTAATTGGGTTGTGACCAATCGCTCTCGTTATATTGTGGTACCGCTCGCAGTCTGTCTGGTTGCGGTCAGCGTCTTTCAGGCTCGGCACCTGATCATTGGTGATGCCAGCCATGGCTCGCCGATTCTCTGGGAAGATTCCGAATTCAATCGTGACAGCGCGCTGGTCAATGAGCTTTATCCAGGTTCCGAGCAGATGTTTGTGGTGGTGGAGGGGCACGAGATAGATGCCCTGAAATCCCCTGAAGTGCTGGACTGGATGCAACGTTTCTCGCGTCATATGGAGCGGCAGCCGGAGATTGGCGGCAGCGTATCCCTTGCCGATATCGTGGTCGATGTTCGGCGTAATCTGTATGAGGGTAACCCGCGTTACCGCGAGCTGGGTGAAACCCAGGCGGAGAATGGTGAACTGATCAGCTTCTATGCCCAGGGCGTTGATCCAGACGACCTGAGCCAGTTTACCGACTCGGTGTTCCGCAACGGCGCCGTGACGCTGTTCTTCCGTGACCACAAGGGTGACACCCTGCGGCAGGCCACTTATCAAGCGAACAAGTTCATCGCGGAAAACCCGCTGGAGGGTGCCGATGTGCGCCTGGCTGGTGGTGTTCTGGGGGTTATCGCGGCGGTCAACGAGATTCTCTTGGCTGATCAAATTGAAGCCATATCTCTGGCCTTGCTGGTCGTAGTGATCTGCTGCCTGGTGGTCTATCGCTCATCGGTCAGCGGTATCTTCTTTATTGTCCCTGTGGTGGTCTCCAATGCGGTCACCTTCGCCTTTATGGCAATGAATGACATCGGCATGAGCATCAGCACCTTGCCAGTGGTGGCCCTGGGTATCGGGCTTGGTGTCGATTACGCCTTCTACATTATCGATTCGATCAAGGAATATCTGGAAAAGAACCCCAATGCCGATCCGTTGGAGGCGGTGACCCAGTCGATCTTTTCGGCCGGGCGCGGCGTGCTGCTGACGTCACTGACGCTGGCAGCCGGGGTTCTGTTCTGGACCTTTTCCTCACTGCGCTTTCAAGCAGAGATGGGCATGTTGATTGGCCTCTGGTTGCTGACCTCGGCCTTCACTTCCCTCTTTGTCATGCCTTCGCTGGCCCTTGTGCTGAAACCCAAATTCATTTTTGGGCAAGAGCAGGCGGATGATGCCTCGACTGCTACGGGGCAGTTTCACCAACCTAAATCAATCGGGAAATAATAATCATGAACACCAAGCGAAATACCCGTTATTTCAGTGTTGCCCGGCACTCCCTTCTATCGGCTGCAGTGGCCGTGGCTGCATTGGGGAATTCCGGTAAGGTGACCGCCAACGAGGGCTTCTTCGAAGGCTGGGAGGCAAGCGGCTACCTGCGCCAGTACATTTCCATAAACCTGGAAAATCCCTATCTGCTGGACCCTGATACCGCCTTTGTAACCAATGAGCGCAAGGGCAACTATCGCTATGACATCTCCATGGCTCGCACCGTTGGTAAGCTGGATCTGTACAAGGATTTTGGTGCGTCCCAGTTGTTTGTGTCAGGGCGTGTCTCGCAGGAATACGAAACCAATTACCTGCGTGACCTGCAGAAAGTCATGGATCAGTGGGCGCAAACCGGCGGTGCCAACAAGTCCAGCGTGGATCTGATGGACGATGTGTATAACGAAGTTGCCTTGCGTGAACTCTGGTGGCAGACCGACGTACGTCCGACATCTACACTAAAACTGGGCAAGCAGCAGGTGGTCTGGGGCGAGACTGACTTCTTTCAGTCGCTGGACGTGATCCATGGTTACGATTTCCGCTGGCGTTCATTCCTGGAACCGGAAAACGAAGAGTTGCGCAAACCCTTATGGATGGTCAACTTTGTTGAGCGTTTCGATACGGTGGATGGCAGCCTCCAGGTCATTTATATCCCTGGCCGTATGAATGCCGCTGATCAGCGTGGCAACAACTACGATGTCGAGGGTGGTCGCTGGGCCAACAATCCGAACAAGGGCATCAGTTTCGAGGCTGCTCCCTTCGGCGCCAACGTCCCCTACAACTATGACCACAAAGCGGCCGATATGAACGATGCTGCCTATGGTCTGCGTTGGAGTGGTATTTACGGTGACTGGGGCTATTCACTCGGCTGGTTCCGTGGCCCGGCACAGATTCCGGTGATCAATCCGAATCCCGCGGCCAATAGTGACGGTCTCAATGGTGAACGCTTTCGTGGTGCCTACAAAGGGCAGTATGCATCGAACCCGGCCAACACAGTCGGTGAGCTGATCTTCCCGCATATCAACGTCTTTGGTGTAACCGCCAACCGTTATGTGGAAAGTGTCGACGCAGTGTTTTCCACCGAGGTGTCGTTCATACCCAACAACCCCTACAACGTTGGCGTGGCTGCGGGGGAGGCAGGTGGTTGTGGTTTCTTCCCCGGCTTCTGCGGCATTATCGAGAAGGATGTGGTCAAGACCATGATCCGCATGGACAAGCAGGTCAATCTGCAGTCCCTCATCGGCACCAGCCGGCCATCCTTCCTCTCCGTACAGCTGTTTGATACCTGGATCACCAATTACAGCCGAAATGATGGCGTGGTCAATCTGGCTGGTTTCAGTGGTCGTACCAAGGAGCACAGCGCCATCCTGACCGGCATTTTGGCGATGAATTATTCCAATGACCGGATCAATCCGACCCTGGCGCTGGGCACCGACCTGACCTATGGCGGCGGCTTTGTGATTCCCAGCGTTGAATATGTCTATGGCGACAACTGGCGCTTCCGGGCCGAGGCCGACATTTTCTTTGACCGGCGTAGCCAGAAAGATGCCTTGCAAGGCTTTAACGATACCAACTTGTTCGGTTACTTCTCCGGTAACGACCAGTTGTCTTTCCGCGTAACCTACCAGTTCTGAGGACGCATATAATGAAAACACAAGCGCAATTGAAAGCCCTGACACTGGCCTGTGGCCTGTTCATGGGGATGGTTGGCACCACGCAGGCAGCAGATTTGCAGCCAGGCATGGCCATCAACGCCGGTAACCTGCAGGCCAATCTGGACAATACCTTTGAGGGTCACCGTCTGGCTGACCTGTTGACCGATCGAGTGCAACAGCTGATCCGTGATGAAGGTCTGGTCATCAACCTCAAGGCCTCAGAAGAGATTCAACTGGGCCGTGATTATCTGGCGGCCACAGAGGCCAATCGTGGTAAGGCTCAGTTCAATCCGGATACCCGGCTGGTTGAGGGGTGGGTAGCGGGGATTCCCTTTCCGGATATCACCGAAGATACCCCGCATGCAGCCGAGAAGCTGATCTGGAATCACAACTACGCCCAGCCAACAAAGAACTACCAGGACTACCCCAAGTTCGCCTACCTGTTTGTGGACGGCAACCGGGGTCTGGATCGTTCGCAGCAGTGGGTTTTCCGTCGTTACTACATGAAAGGTCGTCTGGGGGAAGATAATCCGGTCGAGGGCGATGGCAGCCTGCTGAGCAAGACCTTGCTCTATGCAACCTTCCCGAATGATATCCGTGGTCTGGGACT
>SKFV01000131.1 GCA_007117785.1 Pseudomonas sp. | reverse complement strand
TAAAGATAATATCCAGTGGCTCATCGCGGCTCAGTTGCAGTGCTTCCTCGCCACCGCCGGCAGCCAGTACCCGGGCGCCCAGCTCATCCAGAAAGGTCGTCACCAGCTTGAGGTTGGCCGCATTGTCATCGACACAGAGTACTCGTATCCCGCGCAGCGGTAGGCTGCGTTCGGCTGCCTGGCTGCCTGGTTGTGGGCCGTTGAGTAATTGACTACAGGCATGATGCAACTTGCGCAGACAAACTGGCTTGGCCAGTATCTGGAGGCGGTCTGCTGGCCAGTTTTCCAGATCGTCGAAGTGTTCCTGGGTGTGCGTCAGCAGGAGACAGCGACAGCGGTCATCCTGGATCCAGCGCTGGATCTGCCCGCTTACGTCTGCGCCTGAGGCATTGGGCTGCTGGCTGGATAACAGCGTCAGCAAGGGCTTGCCGGGCGGCTGTTGCAACAGGCGTTGCTGCAGGGCAGGCAGGTCATCGAACACCCGTACAGTGCAGCCAAGGTCTTCAAGGTTATGCAGCAGGGCCTGGCGGGTCAGTTCATGCGGCTCCACCAGCGCGACTTCGGTGCCGTTCCAGGGGGCGCTTGGCAGATCATCGGTCGCCTGGTCGGCAATACTCAGGCGCACCGTCAACCAGAATTCCGAGCCCTTTCCCGGTTCACTGTTGAGGCCGATTTCACCATGCATCTGCTCAACCAGCCGCTTGGCGATCACCAGTCCCAGACCGGTACCACTGACCTGGCGCGAAGCCGAGTTATCTGCCTGGCTGAAGGCCTGAAACAGCGACTTTTGCTGGCTTTGGCTAAGGCCGATACCGGTGTCGGTAATGCTGATACGCAGTACCACCTGGTTACCATCCTGCTGCTCCAGCATGGTTCGTACACACACCGAGCCATGGCCGGTGAATTTGATCGCATTGCTTAACAGGTTGGCGAGAATCTGTTTCAGCCGTAGCGGGTCGCCGGAGAGCCCCATGGGCGTATCGCGGTAGATGATGCTGACCAGTTCCAGGCCTTTGGTATGGGCGCCCGGGGCCAGCATGGTCAGAGTATCCTGGATCAAGTCACGCAAATTGAAAGCGAGGTTGTCGAGTACCAGTTTGCCGGCTTCGATCTTGGAGAAATCAAGGATCTCGTTGATGATCGAGAGCAGGTTGTCGGCTGACTTCTCGATGGTGCCCAGGTAATCCTGTTGCCGCGGGTTGAGTTGGGTGCGTTGCAGCAGATTGGTAAAGCCCAGTATGCCATTCAGGGGCGTGCGCAATTCATGGCTCATGTTGGCGAGAAATTCGGATTTGACCCGGCTGGCTTCCTGGGCGGTCTTGCGCGCCAGATCCAGTTCGATATTCTGTATTTCGATGGTCTCCAGCGTTTGACGCAGGTCTTCGGTGGCCTGGTCGATATTCTGTTGCAGCTCGCCCTGGGCGCTGTAAAGCGCTTTAGCCATGGTGTTGATACCCTGGGCCAGATCGTCCAGTTCACGGCTGCCCTGGGCAGGCAGGCGCACATCCAGTTGACCCTCACTCAGTTTGCGCACAGCGCGATTGACGGTCCTCAATGGGCCGGTAATACGTCCGGTCAGGGTATAGGCGAGCAAGCTGGCCAGGCCCAAGCCGAACAGGCACAAGAGCAGGGTGGTGAGCAGGGTCTGGTAACCAAGCAAACGGGTATTGCCGTGGCTGAGTTCCAGCTCCAGCCAGCCCAGCAGCTCATCAACCTCGATGATCTGAGGTTGATCACCGAGCAGTTCCGGACTGGCCAGCAAGGGCAGCAAAAAGCGACTACTGTACTGGCCTTCATGAATCTGCAAACCGGTACCCTGGCCTAATTGGCTCAGGGTGACCGGGTCGTTGGCAGCTTGCATCAGCGGGCCTGCATGGCGCAGGGTCTGCATATTCTGGTCATGCAGGCTGGCGGCGCGTACGTCGGTTCGATTCAGTACATTGTCCAGCCAGGGTTGAGCAGCGGCCGGGTTACTGGCCAGCATGGCCAGCGTAACCGGGCGCTGAAGGTATTCAATACCGAGTACGCCGCGCTCCATCAGTTGTTCATCAAGCTGCTTCAGGTATTGCCAACTGAAATAGCTGCCCAGACTGAGGACCAGCAGGCTGGCCGGGACCAGGGTGATCAGCAGTATGCGGGCTTTCAAGCCGGTATTGTTCATCCGTGTGTCCTGAGGGTTACGCCCTTAGCGTCAATTATCGGTATCATAGGCGCACTGAGATAAAAGCACAGCATGCCACGGGTAATTCCGTGCTGACACTAGCAGGTGGTATATGAAGGCTGATTTTCCAACCATTGCCGATTTTATCGGCAATACCCCGCTGGTTCGCTTGCAGCGTATGCCGGGCGACACCAGTAACACCATTCTGGTCAAGCTCGAGGGTAACAACCCCGCAGGTTCGGTCAAGGATCGCCCGGCGATGTCGATGATCGAGCGCGCCGAACAGCGGGGTGAGATCAAGCCTGGCGATACCCTGATCGAGGCCACCTCTGGTAATACCGGTATTGCCCTGGCCATGGCGGCTGCCATAAAGGGCTACCGCATGATCCTGATCATGCCGGACAACATGAGCAGTGAGCGCAAGGCGGCCATGAGCGCCTATGGCGCCAAGCTGATTCTGGTCAGCAAGCAGGACAGCATGGAAGGTGCGCGTGATCTGGCGTTGCAGATGCAAAACGACGGTAAGGGCATTGTCCTCGATCAGTTCGGCAATCTGGATAATCCAGAGGCGCACTACTGCAGTACCGGTCCGGAAATCTGGCGTGATACCCAAGGCCGGGTCACTCACTTCATCAGTTCAATGGGTACGACCGGTACCATCATGGGCACTTCACGTTATCTGAAAGAACAGAATCCGGCGATTGAGATCCTTGGCTTGCAACCGATTGAAGGGGCGTCCATACCGGGTATACGGCGTTGGCCCGAGGCCTACCTGCCCAGTATCTTCGACGCCAGCCGGGTAGACCGCGTGGTGGATATGGGGCAGCAGGAGGCGGAAGATACCATGCGCCGCCTGGCGCGCGAGGAAGGCATATTCTGTGGCGTGTCCTCCGGTGGTTCAGTGGCTGCTGCGTTGCGTCTCAGCGCCGAGGTGGAGCATGCAGTGATTGTCGCCATTATCTGTGACCGCGGTGACCGTTACCTGTCCACCGGGGTCTACGACTTGCCGGCATGAACAGACCACGCAAGCGTTCACGACAATCGAGTGCCCCGGCAGCAGAGCTTGGCCAGCGTCTCAAGCTGACGCTGGAGCGGTTGAGTCATGACGGTCGAGGTATTGGTTACTGGGATGGCCGCACCGTCTTTGTTGACGGTGGCTTGCCTGGCGAGCAGGTCGAGGCGCGTGTAGTGCGAGCGCGCAGCAAGCTGGTAGAGGCGCGACTGGATAAGCTGGAAACCATCAGCCCGCTGCGTCTGCAGCCGCCTTGCCCGCATGCCAGCCTGTGTGGTGGCTGTAGCCTGCAGCATATGCCGGCGGAGCAGCAGCTGGATTTCAAGCAGGCGGCGCTGGCACAGCAACTGCGCCATTTTGCCGGCATCCAGTTTGACGATTGGGCGCCGCCTCTGCAGGGGCAGTCTTATGGCTATCGTCAGCGCACGCGTATCGCCGTGCATTACCAGGCAAAAACAGATGCATTGGTCGTTGGCTTCCGCCAACGGGCCAGTAACGAGCTGGTTGCGGTACGTGAATGCGCCGTGCTGGATCCTGTTTTGCAGCCATTGGTTGCCGGTTTGTCAGCACTGCTGGACCAGCTGCAGGGGCGTGCCCATCTGGGCCATGTCGACCTGCTGGTCAGCGCCGGCCGCCCGGTTGTGTTGCTGCGGCATTTGCGCCCGCTATGCGCAACCGATCAGCAATTGCTTGCGGCCTTTGCCGCTGAGCACGCCGCCGAGTGCTGGGTGCAAGAGGGTGGGGTAGAAACCGCTACCCCGCTGAATGCCAGCGCGCCGGGCCTGTTGAGCTACACCCTGAGCGATCAGGCCTTGCAGTTGCGCTATGCACCGGGCGATTTTACCCAGGTCAATGCCGGGATCAATCAGGCGATGATCAATCAGGCCATGGCATGGTTGCAACCGCAGGAGGGTGAGCAGATTCTCGATCTGTATTGTGGCCTGGGTAACTTTTCCCTGCCGCTGGCTCAATCTGGCGCAGTGGTTACCGGGGTTGAAGGCAACGCTGCAATGGTGGTGCGGGCTGGCGCCAATGCCGCAGAAAATAATCTGGATACAGTGCACTTTCTGTCTGCTGACCTGTCAAATCCGATTAATGCCGACTGGATGCAGCATACCTGGTCGGCGGCCTTGCTGGACCCGCCGCGAGACGGGGCGGAGCAGGTAGTAGAGGCCTTGGCGTTACAACAGGTGCCGCGTATTCTGTATGTTT
>SKFV01000332.1 GCA_007117785.1 Pseudomonas sp. | reverse complement strand
CCGTTATTCTGATGACTGGCACCGTGCGCACCTGATCAACCCACGTGACGTGGTACCCGAGTCCATTATGCCGGGCTACCCCTGGCTGCAGAACAATGAACTGAGCGGCCGCCACACCGCCCGCAAGATGGAAGTACTTCGCACGCTGGGTGTGCCCTACACGGATGAAGACATTGCTGGTGCACAAGAAGCCGTCGCCGGGGTCAGCGAGATGGATGCCATCATCGCCTACCTGCAGCATCTCGGCACCGTTCTCTCTGACCGTCGGTAATCGCCATGGATATCAACATGCTACGCGGTATCTCGACGCTGTTCGTTATGCTGGCCTTTATCGGCATCACACTCTGGGCCTATAGCTCCTACAAGAAGAAGGACTTCGACGAAGCGGCCCAGTTGCCCTTCGCCGATGAGGAGCCGAAAAAGAAAGACGCTGCAGTGAACGAGACTAAAGAGCAGCAAGACACCGGGAGTAATAAATAATGAGTAATTTCTGGAGCAATTACATCATTGCCCTGACCGTCATCACCTTCATTCTGATGCTGTGGTTGCTGTTTGCCACCCGCAAGGGTCAGCGCCCGGATCAGACTGAAGAAACCCTCGGGCACAACTTTGACGGCATTGAAGAGTATGACAATCCGCTTCCGCGCTGGTGGTTCATGCTGTTCATGGCCACCATCGTGTTTGGTGTGGTTTACCTGATCCTCTACCCCGGCCTGGGCAAGTTCCCTGGCATTCTGGGCTGGACCCAGGTGAACCAGTACGAAACCGAGGTTGAGCGTGCAGAAGCCCGCTTTGCGCCGATCTTTGCCCGCTTTGCCGACATGCCGGTCGAGGAAGTAGCCCAGGATCAGGAAGCATTGCGTATTGGTCAGCGTCTGTTCGCCACCAACTGCTCGGTCTGTCACGGCTCGGATGCCAGGGGCTCCTTCGGCTTCCCCAACCTGACTGACGGCGACTGGATCTGGGGTGGCTCAGCGGATCAGATTCGCACTACATTGGTACAAGGCCGTCAGGCGGCCATGCCGGCCTGGCAACAGGTTCTGGGTGACACTGGCATCCGCAACACCGCTGCCTATGTGCGTCATTTGTCCGGACTGGAAACCGACAATGTCGACCTCGACGCTGGCCGTCAGCACTACCAGAGCGTTTGTGCTGCCTGCCACGGGCCGGAGGGCAAGGGCAACCCGATGCTGGGTGCCCCCAACCTGACCAACGACACCTGGCTGTATGGTTCGACCATGACGCAAATTCAGCACACCTTGCGTTATGGCCGTAACGGTCACATGCCGGCTCAGGCCCACCTGGGTGATGACCGTATTCACATCCTGACCGCCTACGTGCTCAGTCTTTCCGAAGGCGCCGAGTAAGCCCTCTGCGACGGCAAGTCGCATGGTGCTGAGCGCTTGCGCATACTAACATGAGTATGTGCAAGCGCTGGCCCAGCCTCCCGGTCGGTCCCCTCCTCCTGAAGTTACGGCCCTTATAACCATGAGCGAAAAAATTCCGATCAAAGATGTCTCTGCAGATGGGGTCAAGACCTTTGACCTCTACGCCAAGCGCGAATCCATCTATGTGCGCTCATACCAGGGGCTGTTCAAGAATATTCGCCTGATCGGCGTCGGTTTTCTGTTCATTCTGTATTTTGGTACTGCCTGGCTGAGGTGGGATGGCCGTCAAGCAGTGCTGTTCGATCTACCAGCGCGTGAATTCCATATTTTTGCCGCCACCTTCCAACCGCAGGACTTTTTCCTGCTGTCATTCTTGCTGATCATCTGCGCCTTCGGTCTGTTTTTCATTACCGTTTTTGCCGGCCGCGTCTGGTGCGGTTATACCTGCCCGCAAACGGTGTGGACCTGGATCTATATGTGGGCCGAACGGGTCACCGAAGGTGAACGCCACACGCGCATCAAGCTGGACAAGCAACCCTGGAGCCTCAACAAGGCGGCGCGCAAATCAGCCAAACACGCGATCTGGCTGACCGTTGCGTTGGCAACCGCGATCACTTTTGTCGGTTACTTTATGCCGATCGGTGAACTGGTGTACCAGATCGGCACCTTGCAGGTCTCCGGCTGGGCGCTATTCTGGGTGTTTTTCTTTACTGCCGCCACCTACATCAATGCCGGCTGGATGCGCGAGCAGGTATGCATCTACATGTGCCCCTATGCCCGCTTCCAGAGCGTGATGTTCGACAAGGATACGCTGATCGTCTCCTATGACGAGGCCCGTGGCGAGCCGCGCGGTTCACGTAAGCGCGGCAGCGATCCTGAAGCACAGGGCCTTGGTGACTGTATCGACTGCAATATCTGCGTACAGGTGTGCCCGACCGGCATCGACATCCGTGACGGCCTGCAATATGAATGTATTGGCTGTGCAGCCTGCGTCGATGCCTGTGATCAGGTAATGGACAAAATGGACTACCCGCGCGGGCTGATCCGCTATACCACCGAACACAGCCTTGAAGGCAGGGAAACCAAGTTGCTGCGACCGCGCCTGCTTGGTTATGGCGCGGCACTGGCGATCATGATCGGACTCTTTGTCGTTACCTTGAGCAATCTTGCTGAAGTAACCATGGATGTTCAGCGTGACCGCAATGTGCTGTACCGCGAAACCCGCGGCGGCCTGATTGAAAATGTTTACATTATTCGTATCAACAACCGCACCAATACTGAAGCCACCTATCATCTCAGTGTTGACGGACACCCTGAACTGCATCTCGATCTGCCAGCCAATCGTCTGACTGTAGAGCCGGGCAGTTCATTGCAGATACCGGTTAACGTACAGTTGGATCCTGCCTATATGGAGGATACCAATATCCCTATTCGCTTCAATGTCGAGGCCAACGATGGAGGTAGCGCAAGCACTAACGTCGACAGCCGCTTCATGGGCCCAACCCTCAGGTAACACATGCACAAGCACGATTCGATTCCTCCCTGGTACAAGCAGTTCTGGCCCTGGTTCCTGCTCGGCATTCTCATATTTGCCGTGGTGATCGGGCTTGGTCTGCTGTTTATTGCCCTGACCAATCAGGACGCCATGGTCCGCGACAACTATTACCGCGAAGGCCGCGCCATCAACATGCACCTGGGGCGTGACCAGATGGCCCGAGAGCTGAGCCTGCGCGCCGAGTTCAGTATTGATGAGATTACCGGCGACATCAGCCTGCAACTGCAGGGCGATCTGGAACCACTGCCACCGACTTTGCAACTGGACCTGATTGCCCCCACGCTGGCGCACCTGGATCGCAGCTCTCTACTCACTCGCATCAGTGGCAATCAGTACCGCGGGCAACTGGATGAAGGTGTTGAAGGTCGCTTGTATATTGATCTTCACGACCCGGATCGCCCGGGTGATGGTGGCTGGCGCCTGGCCGGTGAAAAACAGATCAGCCTGGGCGAGCAATACGAACTGGTTGCCCGTTAAAACATGGCGACTCCGCTGCCCTGCTACCACTGTGGCGAACCGGTACCTTCCGGGGCGCCCTGGCAGTACCGGATTCTCGGTGAAGCGCGCACGATGTGCTGTCCCGGTTGTGAAGCCGTGGCTGAAGCTATTGTCGCTGGCGGTCTGGAATCCTTCTATCAGCATCGCACGGAAAATGCAGCCAACCCTGAAGCGCTACCCAAAGTTCTGGAAGAAGAACTGGCTTTGCTGGACAAGGCTGAAGTCCAGCAGCGCTTTATCAAAACCGAAGGCGATTTCCAGCACCTGCAGTTACTGGTCGAAGGTATTACCTGTGCCGCCTGTGGCTGGCTGATCGAACAACGCCTCGGCAAAATGCCCGGTGTGCAGGAAGTACGCCTGAACCTGAGCAATCATCGCCTGACTCTGGTCTGGGATCCAGGCCTGGTCCAGCCCTCAGCTCTGCTGGGCGAACTCAAGCGTATCGGTTATACCGCCCATCCCTACGAAGATGATCGCGCAGCCCTGCAGATGGCAGAAGAAAACCGCCGTTATTTGCGCCGCCTGGGGCTGGCCGGCCTGATGTTCATGCAGGTGATGATGGCAACCATGGCCTTGTCACCGGAATTCAATCAGGACATCACCCCGGCAATGGAAGTCCTGCTGCGCTGGGTCAGCCTGATCATGACCACACCGGTGGTGTTCTATAGCTGTGTGCCTTTTTTCCAGGGCGCAGTGCGCGATCTGAGAACCCGCCGTCTGACCATGGATGTCTCGGTCTCCCTGGCCATTGCCGGTGCCTACCTGGCCGGGGTCTGGGCCACTGTAAGCAATACTGGCGAGATCTATTTCGACTCGGTCACCATGTTCGCCCTGTTCCTGCTCGCCGGCCGCTACCTGGAACGACGTGCCCGACAGCGCACCATGGAAAGCACCGCCCGACTGGTCAACCTGTTACCGCCAACGGCCGTGCGCATCAATGCTGATGGCCAGCCGGAGCGCATCATGCTCAGCGAT
>SKFV01000075.1 GCA_007117785.1 Pseudomonas sp. | reverse complement strand
GTGCTGTCACCCAGCTTGAACTGCTTGATTACCGGTTTCATCACGGTGTTTCTCTCTCTTCTCTACTTGCCTTCGGGCGGAATCCTGGGCATGACCGGGAATCGGACCCGGTCATGTCCAAAAGGGTGTGATCGCTTAGCGACGCAGACCCAGACGGCCAATCAGATCACTGTACCGCGTAGTGTCTTTCGACTTCAGGTAATCCAGCAGCTTACGACGCTGGTTAACCATGCGGATCAGACCGCGACGCGAATGGTGATCCTTCTTGTTGTCCTTGAAGTGACCTTGCAGCTTGTTGATGTTTGCGGTCAACAGCGCTACCTGGACTTCCGGAGAACCAGTGTCACCTTCGCCACGCTGGTAGTCAGTTACGATTGATGCCTTTTCTTCAACGCTCAGTGCCATGTTGAAATTTCCTCTGAGGTAACAGGCCGGGACCTTTTTGTCCCGTGTGATATAGCGAGGAATGACCGTGCCTGTTGACAGCCACCCTCGTTGTGACCCTGACGGGTCAACTCGGTTCCTGCGGCCGCAGCCACAGGCAATGAATTCTCAGCCATGGAAGCGCATCAAGCGCTTCGGTGCCACGCGGGCATCATCTGTCATTTCACCGATACCGATGAAACGACCAGCCGGATCGCGCAATCGAACCAGACCGAAGGCCGGTGCGCCGGGTACCCGTACTGCCTGCCCATGGTTCAGGTAATGCGCGGTATCTTCGGTCAATTGCACCTGCGGCCAGTCTTCGAGGCCGCTGTCCATCGGCAGCAACAACTGATCCAGCGCCTCGGCACCGCCTTCGGCGTGCAGGGTTTCCAACTGTTCCAGGGTGACGCACTGGGCTTCAACAAAGGGCCCGGCCTGAATCCGACGCAATGCCGACACATGCGCACCGCAGCCCAGAGCCTGTCCGATATCCTCCACCAGAGAGCGGATATAGGTGCCTTTGCTGCAGTGCACCTGCAGGCGCAAACGGTCACCGTCCAGCCCCAGCAGGGTTAACTGATCAATAGTAACAGATCGCGCGGCCCGCTCCACGGTTTCGCCGGCGCGCGCCAGCTTGTACAGCGGCTGACCATCCTTTTTCAGTGCCGAATACATCGGCGGCACCTGCTCGATCGGGCCACGAAAGCGCGGCAACACCGCCTCAACCGCCGCCAGATCAACATCCACCGGCTTGATCTCAAGCACCTCACCCTCGACATCGCCGGTGGTGGTGGTCATGCCCAGACGACCCTCGGTGACATAAGCCTTGTCGGCATCCAGCAAATACTGGGAAAACTTGGTCGCCTCACCCAGGCACAGCGGCAATACGCCAGTAGCCAAAGGGTCAAGGCTCCCGGTATGACCGCCCTTGTTGGCATTGAACAACCAGCGCACTTTCTGCAACGCGGCGTTCGAGGTCATGCCCAACGGCTTGTCAAAAATCAGCACGCCATCAATGTCACGGCGCTTGCGACGCACTCCCACCACCACTACTCCTTGTCACCGCTGTCAGTCTGGTGACGACGGTCTTCAGCCACCGCCTGTTCGATCAGCGACGACAGACGCACACCGCGACGAACGCTTTCGTCGTAATGGAAA
Organism: Pseudomonas sp.; assembly: GCA_007117785.1. GTDB lineage: Bacteria > Pseudomonadota > Gammaproteobacteria > Pseudomonadales > Pseudomonadaceae > Halopseudomonas. Next base: position 13,819 of record SKFV01000075.1, on the reverse strand, counting down.
TGCAGCTGTGGAATGCTGCGCAACTTCATACTGCGACCGAGCAACATACGCAAAAAGCCACTGGCATCCTTGAGGATCTCCAGATTCTGCGCGATGTCCTCGTCACCGTCCTTACCCATCAGGGTAATAAATACCTTGGCATGCGCCATATCACGACTGACATCAACCGCTGTCACTGTGATCATGCCCAGACGCGGGTCCTTGACCTCACGCTGGATCAACAGCGCCAGTTCGCGCTGCATCTGGTCACCCACACGCTGGGTACGACTATATTCTTTGGCCACTTTCGCGCCCCTCACAAGAAAGCACAAAGCTGGAAGCTGACAACCGGATGTCACCCCAGGGCGACATCCGGCATTCAACTTCCAGCTGTTGGCTGGGTTTAGAGCGTCCGCGCTACCTGCACGCGCTCGAACACCTCGATGCGATCACCGGGGCGAACGTCATTGTAGTTCTTCACCCCGATACCACATTCCATACCGTTGCGTACCTCGGCAACGTCATCCTTGAAGCGACGCAGGGATTCCAGCTCACCTTCGTAGATGACCACGTCTTCGCGCAGCACGCGGATCGGTCGGTTGCGATAGACGGTACCTTCGATAGCCATACAACCGGCGATGGCACCGAACTTGGGTGAGCGGAACACGTCACGCACTTCGGCCACGCCGAGAATCTGCTCGCGTACGTCACTGCCCAGCATACCGGTCAGGGCCTTTTTCACATCATCAATGATTTCATAGATGACGCTGTAGTAACGCAGGTCCAGACCTTCGCTTTCGATAATCTTGCGGGCTGATGCATCGGCCCGCACATTGAAACCGAACACCACCGCATTCGACGCCAGCGCCAGGTTGGCATCGGTTTCGGTAATACCACCCACGCCACCGGACACGATCTTGACCTGGACTTCGTCATTACCCAGCTCACTGAGCGAGCCTTGCAGCGCTTCCAGAGAACCACGCACGTCGGCCTTGAGCACCACGTTGAGCGTTTTCTTCTCGCCCTGGCCCATGTTCTCGAACATGTTTTCCAGTTTGGCGCTCTGCTGACGGGCCAGCTTGATTTCGCGGAACTTGCCTTGACGGAACAGGGCAATTTCACGTGCCTTGCGCTCATCAGCGACCACATTCAGCTCGTCACCGGCATCCGGCGTACCATCAAGGCCGAGAATCTCGACCGGAATCGACGGACCCGCTTCTTTCACCGGCTGACCATTTTCATCCAGCATGGCACGTACTCGGCCATAGTTGACGCCAGCCAGCACGATGTCGCCCTGACGCAGGGTACCGGTCTGAACCAATACAGAGGCAACCGGACCACGACCCTTGTCGAGGCGCGATTCAACCACTACACCACGACCCGGTGCGGATGGCTGAGCCTTCAGTTCCAGGACTTCGGCCTGCAGCAGAACCGCTTCCAGCAAATCGTCAATACCAGTACCGACCTTGGCCGATACGTGAACGAAGATGGTGTCACCACCCCATTCTTCAGGAATCACGTCCAGTGCTGCCAGACCATTCTTGATGCGATCCGGATCGGCGTCTTCCTTGTCGATCTTGTTCACAGCGACAACCAGCGGCACACCGGCGGCTTTGGCGTGAGCCACGGCTTCTTCGGTCTGCGGCATGACGCCATCATCAGCAGCCACCACCAGAATCACGATATCGGTTGCCTTGGCACCACGGGCACGCATGGCGGTAAAGGCCGCGTGACCGGGGGTATCCAGGAAGGTCACCATGCCGCGCTCGGTTTCTACGTGGTAAGCACCGATATGCTGGGTAATACCGCCGGCCTCACCGGAAGCCACCTTGGCACGACGGATATAATCGAGCAGCGAGGTCTTGCCGTGGTCAACGTGACCCATCACGGTCACCACCGGCGCACGCGTCACCAGCTCACCTTCGTGGGCATGGGTCTCGACCAGTTGATCCTCGATCTCGTCCTCACGCACCTGCTTGACCTTGTGACCCATATCTTCGGCCACAATGGCTGCCGTATCCTGATCCAGCACCTGGTTGATGGTTACCATGGTGCCGTTCTTGAACATGTACTTGATGACTTCAGCGGCCTTGACCGACATCTTCTGCGCCAGCTCGGCAACAGTAATGGTTTCACCGATAATGACATCACGTACAACAGGACCAGTCGGCTTCTCGAAGCCATGCTGATTGCGCTTCTTGTTCGCCTTCAGCTTGCTGCCACCGCCACGACGACGGCCGCCACCTTCTTCGTCCATGATGCGGCCTGTGTTGCGGGCCTTGCTGCCAGCATGGCCACCAGCACGCTTGCGGCGGCGCTCTTCGTCATCATCGGCGCGCGTTGGCGCAGCATGTTTGCGACGGGGCTCTTCTTTCTTCTTCTCGACCACCGGCTCGGGGGCAATGGGAGCAACAGGCGTAGGCTCAGGAGCCGGAGCCGGAGCCGGAGCAGCAGGCTCGGCGGTGGCTTCGGGCTTGGCTTCAGGCGCTGCCGTCTGGGCTTCAGCTGCCGCTTTACGCGCAGCCTCTTCCTCGGCGCGCTTCTTCGCTTCTTCGGCGGCCTGAATCCGGGCTTCCTCAGCGTCACGCTGCTCGGCAATCTCGCGCTCGCGTTCGGCTTCAAGCTCAGCCGGATCACGCTTGACGTAAGTTTTCTTCTTGCGCACTTCAACATTGACTGTCTTGCTGCCGGCAACCCGCAGCTTGCTGACCGTCTTGCGCTTCAAAGTGATCTTGCGCGGCTCGCCACTGGCTTCACCACCGTGCGCGGTCTTCAGGTGTGTCAACAACACCTGTTTTTCACCGTCACTGACATTCTGTTCGGCCTGGCTATGTTGCAACCCGGCTTCTTTCATCTGCTGCAGCAGGCGCTCAACGGGCGTACCTACTTCAGCGGCTAATTCTTTGACCGTTACTTCAGCCATTCACGTCTCTCCTCAGTCGGATCCATGCGTTACCGCAGGCTTGTATCCAGCACCGACCGGTTATTCAAACCAGGGGGCACGAGCGGCCATGATCAAGGCGCCGGCCCGCTCTTCGTTCATACCATTAATATCCAGCAAGTCATCCACCGACTGCTCAGCCAGGTCTTCCATGGTCACAATGCCATTGGCTGCCAGTTGGAATGCCAGGGCGCGGTCCATGCCGTCCATCCCGAGCAGGTCTTCGGCCGGTTGGGCCTCTTCAAGCTTCTCCTCGTTGGCGATCGCCTTGGTCAACAAGCGGTCCTTGGCCCGGGCACGCAGCTCGGTGACGATATCTTCGTCAAAGCCATCGATTTCGAGCATCTCTTCCATCGGCACATAGGCCACTTCTTCAAGGCTGGTAAAGCCTTCATCCACCAGCACGCCGGCGAGATCATCTTCCACATCCAGCTCATCCATGAACAGCTGCAGAATGTCACCCGTTTCAGCTTCCTGCTTGGCGCGAATGTCCTCTTCGGTCATCACGTTCAGGGTCCAGCCGGTCAACTGACTGGCCAGGCGAACGTTCTGACCACTGCGGCCAATGGCCTGCGCCAGATTGTCTTCGCCAACCGCGATGTCAATCGCATGGGTATCTTCGTCAACAATGATGGCAGCGACTTCAGCCGGTGCCATGGCATTGATCACGAACTGGGCCAGGTTATCGTCCCAGAGCACGATATCCACACGCTCACCACCCAGCTCACCGGTTACGGCCTGCACGCGCGAACCGCGCATACCGATACAGGCACCCTGAGGATCAATGCGCTTGTCTTTCGAGCGCACGGCAATCTTGGCCCGCGAACCCGGGTCACGGGCAGCGCCCATGAGTTCGATCAAACCTTCGGAAATTTCCGGCACTTCGATACGGAACAGCTCCATGATCATTTCCGGACAAGCGCGCGACAACACCAGTTGCGGACCACGGTTCTCAGTACGGATATCCTTGAGCAGGGCACGGATACGCACACCGCTGCGGAAGGTCTCACGCGGAATCATTTCCTCTCGCGGCAACACCGCCTCGGCGTTGTTGCCCAAATCAACGATGATGCTGTCACGGGTGACCTTTTTCACCGTACCGCTGAGAATCTCGCCAACCCGTTCACGGTAGGCATCGACAACCTGCGCACGCTCGGCTTCACGCACCTTTTGCACGATGACCTGTTTGGCGATTTGTGCGGCAATACGGCCAAATTCGATCGAGTCGATTTTTTCTTCGATGACCGCACCGATCTCCAACGCCGGATCACGCGCTTGCGCCTGATCCAGAGTGAGCTGCATATCCGGCTCTTCAAAGTCTTCATCAGCAACCACGGTCCAGCGCCGGTAGCTGTCATACAGACCGGTCTGACGGTTGATTTCGACGCGCACATCGACTTCGTCTTCATAGCGCTTTTTCGTTGCCGTGGCCAATGCCAGTTCCAGGGCTTCAAAAATTACGCCGGGTGGTACGCCTTTTTCGTTGGAAACGGATTCCACAACCAGCAGCACTTCTTTGCTCATCGTATGCCTCGCCTAAAGCCATCCAGAGGGGCGGTTAGCCCACATCAAAAACGGGGAATGATATTGCCCTTGTCGATCGTATCGATCGGCAACAGATATTCGTGATCATCCACCTGCAACACCACCTCGTCGGCCTCAACGCCGCGAATGATGCCTTGAAAATTCCGTCGTCCTTCATAAGGACTGCGCAGCTTCAGCTTGACTTGCTCGCCGACGTGCGCCTGATACTGCTCAAGGGTGAACAGGGGACGATCCATGCCTGGAGACGACACCTCAAGGGTATAGTCGTTGGTGATCGGATCTTCGACATCGAGCAGACCGCTCAGATGCCGGCTGACTGCCGCACAGGCTTCAATGTCAATGCCATCGGCATGGTCGATATACACACGCAGCAGTGTGTGCCGCCCTTGTGACAGATATTCAATACCCCAGCACTGATACCCCAGCGACTCTATGCCGGGTACCAACAATGCTTCCAGTTCGGTCTGCTTGCCAGCCAAATTGACCTGCCTCTTTCTCCACCAACAAAAAATGGGCCCTTGGCCCATCACGACTCTGGCCACCCTGTACCAACCACAGGGTCCAGATTTCCGGGGTGCGCCATGACCCCGATCGGAAACGCCGCCGGGAACACAACTCAACCCCTAATAAAAAGCCCCTGAAAAGGGGCCTTGAACTGGTTGCGGGGGCAGGATTTGAACCTACGACCTTCGGGTTATGAGCCCGACGAGCTACCAGACTGCTCCACCCCGCGTCGAATCCGAGGGCATGGATTATACGCCCGGAAGCCTGACAAGACAACCGGCGCAAATGCCCTCTACAAGACAAGAGCCTCAACGAGGCTCTGAAAAGATTGGTGCGGAAGATGGGACTCGAACCCATACACCCTAAGGCACTACCCCCTCAAGATAGCGTGTCTACCAATTCCACCACTTCCGCAAAAACTGTGCTGACCTGTTCAGTCAACCGAGGGTACATCACCGCCAGCCGGAGCTGTCGTATCTTGCTCTTCCAATACCGGCACATCATCACTGACCGTCGGCATCGGCTCACTCAGCAACACTGGATCCGGCAAACCACCGTCACGGATCTGACCGGCCTGACTGCTGGCATAATAAGCCAACCCAAGTGAGGTTGCGAAGAATACAGCAGCCAGAACTGCAGTCAAGCGGCTGAGAAAGGTTGCCGAACCCTGACTGCCAAAAACCGTGCCCGAAGCACCAGCACCGAAGGATGCGCCGGTTTCAGCGCCCTTGCCCTGCTGCATCAATACCAGGCCAACCAAGGCAATGGCAACGACCAGGTGCACAATAACAATTACCGTCTCAATCATGATGCTCTTCCCGCGGCGCGCGCAATCGCACCAAATTCTTCTGCATTGAGCGAGGCTCCACCAACCAGCCCGCCATCGATATCCGGCATCGCAAACAGCTCTTCGGCATTATCTGCCTTGACGCTGCCGCCATAAACTATCTGTACTGCCTGCGCCTGCTCATCATCGAGCAAGGCAAGGCGGGCGCGTATCATCGCATGAACGTCCTGCGCCTGATCCGGACTTGCCGTCAAGCCGGTACCGATCGCCCAAACCGGCTCGTAGGCTATCACACCCTGAGCCAGGCCGCCGACGCCGAATACATCAAGCACAGCCTGCAATTGGGCGCCAACCACCTCAGCAGTTGCTTCGGCATCACGCTGATCGCGGGTCTCGCCGACACAGAGAACCGGGCGCAGGCCACACGCCAGGGCAGCGGCAAACTTGCGACATATGGTTTCATCTGACTCGGCAAACAGGCTGCGACGCTCTGAATGTCCAACCAGCACATATTCACACCCTGCATCGCGCAGCTGGGCCGGCGAAATCTCACCAGTCAAAGCACCTGGCTCCGCTTGCCAGGCACAGGCCTGACCACCAAGACGCACAGGCGTAGATGCCAACGCAGCAAGACAGCGCTCAATGTAAAGTGCAGGCGGCGCGATCATCAGGTCAACCTGTTCGGGCCAATCTTCCCGGCACAGCGCATTCAGCAGACGATCTACCGACTGCTGCGTTCCGTGCATTTTCCAGTTACCTGCTACCAGCGGACGGCGCATGCCCAACCTCTCTGCTCAAGCGGGCGCCAATCTTAACCAAGTTGCCCCGACGACACAACCGCCCACAGTGGTTTATTCAGCGAACAACTGTCGCACCCGATCGGCCAGCTCGCCCGCCTCTCGCTTGACCTCGACAGCATCTTGGCCTTCGACCATTACCCGAATCAGTGGCTCAGTCCCCGACAGGCGCATCAGCACTCGACCACGACCGGCCAACCGCTCTTCAGCGGCAACGACCGCTGCCTGCAAACCCGGATCATCCAATGGCGCCTGGGTACCCGCCTGATAACGCACATTGATCAGGGTTTGTGGACACTTTTGCATCGGCGCCAGCGCCTCAGGCAATGACTGACCGCTGCGCTCAAGCGCTTTCAGCACTTGCAGTGCGGCAATGATGCCATCGCCGGTAGACGTCTTGTTCAGGCAGACCAGATGTCCGGAAGCTTCGCCACCCAGCACCCAGTTACGTGCCTGCAATTCATTCATCACATAGCGATCACCAACCTTGGCTCGCACTAGCTCGATACCCTCTTCAGCCAATGCCAACTCCAGTCCGAGGTTGCTCATCTGGGTTCCTACGACGCCACCCCGCAGCAGATCGCGCCGGTGCATATCCATGGCCATTATGAACAGCAACTGATCGCCGTCTACCTCGTTGCCCTGACTGTCCACCATCAGCACGCGGTCACCATCACCGTCAAAAGCAATGCCCAGATCAGCCCCCTGCTTGAGAACTGCAGTACGCAGTGCTTGCGTATGGGTTGAACCAACATCAGCATTGATATTCAAGCCGTCAGGCATCGCACCGATCACACTGACCTCGGCCCCCAACTCGGCAAAGACACTGGGTGCAACCTTGTAAGTTGCGCCATGGGCACAATCAAGCACCAGCTTCATGCCGCGGAAACTGGTACCTACGGGTACGCTGCTCTTGCAGAACTCGATGTAGCGCCCTGAGGCGTCATCGACCCGCGTCACCTTGCCCAGCAGCGCAGAGTCCACCACCGCCATCGGCCCGTCGACCAGACGCTCGATTTCCAGCTCCAGCGCATCAGGCAACTTGCTCCCCGCTGCAGAAAAGAACTTGATGCCGTTGTCGTAGAAGGGATTGTGCGAGGCACTGATGACGATACCCAGGTCGGCCTGAAATGTGCGGGTCAGATAGGCAATCGCCGGGGTTGGCATCGGCCCCAGCAATTTGACTTCGGCACCCGCAGCAGACAGCCCCGCCTCCAGGGCGGACTCGAACATGTAGCCGGAAATTCGCGTATCCTTGCCGATAACCACCTTGCAGTCTGCTTCACGACCAAAGGCGGTACCTACCGCCCAGCCCAACCTGAGCATGAATTCTGGGGTTATGGGGTGCTGGCCGACCCGACCGCGAATACCGTCGGTGCCAAAGTATTTTTTCTGCATGCTGTGTTCCTGTGGCCGATCTGCTTGACTGCCGCTTGCCACCATTGTCGCAGATCAGCCCGCAACTGGCAGCAACTCAACTACACGCAGCGAGGACCGCTTCGGTCATACGGACCGCATCCAGCGTAGCGGCCACATCATGGGTGCGAATAATTCCAGCCCCCATGCTGATCGCCAGACTGGCCAGCGCCAGACCACCGGCCAGCCGCTGCTCGAGCGGGCGCTGCAAGGTATTGCCAATCATACTCTTGCGCGAAACGCCGATCAGCAGAGGACGCTGCAGTGGAGCCACTTCGGGCATACGGGCAAACAGCTGCAAATTGTGCTCGAGCGTCTTGCCAAAGCCAAAACCCGGGTCGATCAACAGCGCGTCTTCCGCCACACCGGCTGCACGCGCCGCAGCGACCCGCTCGGCAAGAAAGCCATTTACCTCGGCCAACAGATCTTCATAGTGTGGCGCCGACTGCATGGTTCCCGGCTCGCCCTGCATATGCATCAGACAGACCGCCAGCCCGGACTCGGCGGCTGCGGTCAGAGCGCCAGGGCGGCGCAAGGCGCGCACATCATTGATCAGCCCGGCACCTGCAGCGGCACCGGCACGCATGACCTCTGGCGTACTGGTATCCATGGAGACCACCACGTCAAACCGCGCGCGCAAGGCTTCAACCACCGGCACTACCCGATCCAGCTCTTCGGTAACACTGACAGGCTTGGCGCCGGGGCGCGTTGATTCGCCACCCACGTCGATCAATGCAGCGCCTTCAGCAAGCATCTGTTCGCTGCGGAAAAGTGCGGCATCAAGCTGATTGAAGTGGCCACCGTCGGAAAAGGAATCCGGCGTGACATTGAGAATGCCCATGATCCGGGCTTGGGAAAGATCAAGCCGCTGACTGCCACAAGGCAGCCAGCGGGCACGTACTGCATCAGCCATGGAGCGTCAGTGTTCCCCGGCCGGACCGCCAATCGGGTCATTGCGATCGCGGTTGCGGTCTTCTTCCTGACCACCTTCATTCTCGCCAACATTGGCATCGTCAGCGACGGCAGATGGACCGGAAGGCTTGTCATCCGACCAGTCTTTTGGCGGCTGCGGTACCTTACCGGCCATGATCTCATCAATCTGGGCGACGTCGATGGTTTCATACTTCATCAACGCCTGCGCCATCAGCTCGAGCTTGTCACGATTCTCATCCAGCAAGCGCTTGGCCGTGTTGTAACACTCATCGATGATACGACGCACCTCGTGGTCAATCATTTTGGACGTTTCACCGGACACACTGCTCTGACCGCCACCTGCACCGCGGCCAAGATAGCTTTCATTCTCGTCATCAGCGTACTGCAACGGACCCATTTTTTCTGATAGACCCCACTTGGTAACCATGTTTTTGGCCAACTGGGTAGCACGCATGATGTCGTTGGAAGCGCCAGTGGTCACGCCATCGAAGCCCAGCGTCATCTCCTCGGCAATACGGCCACCGAACAGCGAGCAGATCTGGCTTTCCAGCGCCCGCTTGGACAGGCTGTAACGGTCTTCTTCCGGCAGGAACATGGTCACACCCAAGGCGCGACCACGCGGAATGATCGAGACCTTGTAGACAGGATCATGATCAGGTACCAGACGACCGACAATGGCATGGCCAGATTCGTGATACGCGGTATTCAGCTTTTCCTTATCCGACATGACCATGGATTTGCGCTCGGCGCCCATCATGATCTTGTCCTTGGCCAGCTCAAACTCCTTCATCTCCACCACACGCTTGTTGACGCGAGCAGCAAACAAGGAAGCCTCATTGACCAGGTTAGCCAGATCGGCACCGGAGAAGCCGGGTGTACCACGAGCAATGTTAGCAGGCACGACGTCATCACCCAGCGGCACTTTACGCATATGGACCTTGAGGATCTGCTCGCGACCACGAATGTCCGGCAGGCCCACTACAACCTGGCGATCGAATCGACCGGGGCGCAGCAGTGCCGGATCAAGCACGTCCGGACGGTTGGTCGCAGCAACAACAATAATGCCGTCGTTGGCTTCAAAGCCGTCCATTTCCACCAGCAACTGGTTTAATGTCTGTTCGCGCTCGTCGTTGCCACCACCCATGCCAGCGCCGCGATGGCGACCGACAGCGTCAATCTCATCAATGAAAATAATACAGGGGGCGTGCTTTTTTGCCTGATCGAACATATCCCGCACCCGACTGGCACCCACACCGACAAACATTTCAACGAAGTCAGAGCCAGAAATAGTGAAGAAAGGCACACGGGCTTCCCCGGCAACCGCTTTGGCTAGCAGCGTCTTACCAGTACCCGGCTGACCGACCATCAACACACCGCGCGGAATATGCCCGCCCAGACGTTGGAACTTGCCCGGATCACGCAGAAACTCAACCAGCTCGCCGACTTCTTCCTTGGCTTCATCACAGCCGGCAACATCGCTCAGGCGTGTTTTGACCTGATCCTCAGAGAGCATCTTGGCTTTGCTCTTGCCAAAGCTCATTGGACCACCTCGACCACCTGCACCGCCCTGCATCTGGCGCATAAAAAACAGGAAGATGGCAATAATGATCAGTATCGGAAAGCTGGCAATCAGTAGCTGGGTCCATATGCTCTGCTGGTCAGGCTGCTTGCCTTCAACCACCACATTATTTTCCAGCAGATCGCCAATCAGGCCGCTGTCCTGAATGGCCGGGCGCACGGTGCGGAATTCACTACCGTCACGGCGCTGACCAATAATGGTATGCCCGTCCACAGTCACGCGCTCAACCTGGCGATCCCTGACCAACTCAAGAAACTCGGTATAGTTGACCGTGCGCGGCTCTGGGCTGCTGCTGAAATTGTTCATTACCGTGACCAGTACCGCGGCAATGATCAACCACAGAATCAGGTTTTTCGCCATGTCGTTCAAATTGCTACCCTCGTGAAGCGCCGGGACTCCGTCGCTACCTGTCTGAATTCAGTTCTATGACACTATTACCTTACACCAGTTTCATGCATGCGGCAGCCTGTGCCTGTAACCCGCTATGTCGTTTGCGCCCTGCTCAGCCACCATCACTTGACTCTTGGTGGGGGCCAACGCGCAAATAACAAGGTCAACATGACCGGTAGCTGCCGATTTGTGCTTCGGCAGTTGAATACCTTATGCAGCACCGGCAGCGGCCGGTTATACTTGGCGCTACTTATTCGGGCTGATTTTGCAGCCCACTCATTACAGTGTACGGATATTTATGGCGCTCAGCTCTGCACAAAAGAAAGATCTCAAACGCATCGCCCACCATCTCAAGCCGGTAGTCCTGGTCAGTGAACAAGGCGCCAGTGAAGGCGTGCTGTCCGAACTGCAACGCGCGCTCAACGACCACGAACTGATCAAGATCCGCATCAACGTCAGCGACCGCGAGGCCAAACAGGCATTGATTGCCGATCTGTGCAAACAGAGTGGTGCTGAGCTGGTGCAGGTTATCGGCAAGATGGCCGTGCTGCTCAAGCGCAACCCGGAACCCAACCGCAACCTGTCCAATCTGTTGCGCTACAAAGAGCTCTAAGTCTTCCGCTCAGGCCTCATCCGGGCGGCGCTGCAATAGCAACACCAGCCCGGCAAAGGCCATGACCAGATAGGCAAAACCACCCCAGTACGCCAGCTCGCCTAACCCGCGCAGGACAAAGAAAGCAGCGCAGGCCACGGCAGCCAGCAGCAATAACTGCGCCCGCAGGTCAGACCAGAAGCGCCCGCGCAGCACCCAGGCGGCTAATGCCAACTGCAAGGCAATGCACACAGCGGCAAAACCGGTCATCAATGGGTACAGGTATTCCGCCAGATCCTGCTGCAGGCGTGGCGCCAGGCCGTATTGCTGCAACGCCGGCATGAGCACAAAGTGCAGTACCCAGGCCCCCCCAACCCACAGGGTCTGACTCAACTGCCAGGCAATGCGGCCACCGCGCAAGGCTGGCATGGCCGCGGGCGCACTCACAGGTGACTGACCTCGACGATCTCGTACTCAACTAGGCCACCAGGGGTCTGCACCGCAACGACATCACCGACTTCCTTGCCGATCAGGGCACGGGCAATCGGCGAGGTGACCGAGATCTTGCGCTTCTTGATCTCGGCTTCGTCCTCGCCGACGATCTGGTACACCACTTCCTCGTCGGTATCCACATTGGCAATAGTGATGGTCGTGCCAAAGATCACCTTGCCGGTCGGCGCAATGGTGGTGACGTCGATGATCTGGGCATTACCCAGACGACCTTCGATATCACGGATACGCGCTTCAACCATACCCTGCTGTTCGCGCGCGGCGTGATATTCAGCATTCTCCTTCAGGTCACCCAGCTCGCGCGCCTCCGCAATCGCCTTGCTGATTTGCGGACGCATGACACTCTTCAGGTGCTTGAGCTCGACTTCCAGGGCCTCTGCGCCCTGCTTGGTCATAGGATATTTCATCGCATCAAATCTCCGCGTGCAGGTCCTGCAGCCGGCGCACCGCCCGCTCCGGACCAAACTTCAATGCTTCGCAGATCGCCTCACCACCAGCCAGGGTAGTGGTTGAATAGACCTTGTGCTGCAGCGCATTGCGCCGTATGGAATAGGAATCGGCAATCGACTGCCGGCCTTCGGTCGTATTGATGACCAGGCTGATTTCGTCATTCTTGATCATATCGACGATATGCGGGCGGCCTTCAGTCACCTTGTTCACGCGACGGACGGGGATCTTCTCTGCCTCAATGACCCTGGCCGTGCCGCTGGTCGCCACCACTTCAAAGCCCAGCTCGACCAGATCACGGGCAACCTTCGCGACGAAGGGCTTGTCATCTTCGCGCACACTGATGAACACGCAGCCTTCGGTCGGTAGTCGCTCACCAGCGCCCACCTGAGCCTTGGCAAAGGCTTCGGCAAAGCTGTCGCCCACACCCATGACTTCACCGGTGGACTTCATTTCCGGCCCGAGAATGGGATCAACCCCAGGGAACTTGGCAAACGGGAAAACGGCTTCCTTGACACTGAAGTAAGGCGGTACCACTTCTTCGGTAAAGCCGACTTCAGCCAGGGTCTTGCCCGCCATGACGCGGGCGGCAATCTTGGCCAGCGACTGACCGATGCACTTGGACACAAAGGGCACGGTACGCGACGCACGCGGGTTGACCTCGATCACATAGATGGTCTCGCCCTGCACCGCCATCTGCACATTCATCAGGCCGACCACACCGAGCTCAAGCGCCATCTTGCGCACTTGCTCGCGAATCTCGTCCTGCACCGCAGCCGGCAAGGAGTAAGGCGGCAGTGAGCAGGCCGAATCACCCGAGTGTACACCCGCCTGTTCGATATGCTGCATGATCGCACCGATGACCACGTGGGTACCGTCGGATACCGCATCGATGTCCACTTCGATGGCGCAGTTAAGGAAATGATCCAGCAGCACCGGGCTGTCATTGGATACTTTTACCGCGTCACGCAGGTAGCGCTTGAGTTCATCTTCCTGGTAGACGATTTCCATTGCCCGGCCGCCCAGTACATAGGACGGACGCACGACCAGCGGGTAACCGATCTTGTTCGCCGCACGAATCGCTTCTTCTTCACTGCGCACAGTATCGTTGGCCGGCTGAAGTAATTTGAGCCGCTCAACCATCTGCTGAAAGCGCTCGCGATCTTCGGCACGGTCAATCGCTTCCGGGCTGGTACCGATAATCGGTACACCGGCTTCTTCCAGTGCACGCGCCAGTTTCAGCGGTGTCTGCCCACCGTACTGCACGATGACACCTTTAGGTTTTTCGATGCGGACAATTTCCAGCACATCTTCCAGGGTGACCGGTTCGAAGTACAAACGATCGGAGGTGTCATAGTCGGTAGACACGGTTTCCGGATTACAGTTGACCATGATGGTC
>SKFV01000027.1 GCA_007117785.1 Pseudomonas sp. | reverse complement strand
ACTTGATGAATTAAATCAAGAAACCCGCCGGCTAGAATTTACCTACCAACAAAAGCTCACCGCCCTGGTCGAACTGAAAAAATCCCTGCTGCAAAAAGCCTTCTCCGGTGAACTGACCGCAGGCAAGATGGCCGTTGATCAGCCCCTCAAGGAAGAGGAGTGCGCATGACTAAAGAAATCCAGAACCCCATCGTGATTTTCGAAGGCGCTGATCGAACCGTCGAAGTGCGACTGGATGCCTACCAGCAAACCATCTGGCTGAGCATGCAGCAGATTTCCGAGCTGTTCAACCGGGACAAGCCAGGCATATCGCGCCATCTGAACAATATATTCAAGGACAGCGAGTTGAGCCGGGAGGCAGTAGCTCCAAAAAATATAACAACTACTGCAGATGGCAAGATCTACCAGGTGGAGTACGTTAATCTGGATGCCTTCATTTCGGTCGGATACCGCGTCGACTCCGGACGAGCCACCCGTTTCCGCCAATGGGTCGCTCGTATCCTCAGCACACGTCCTATGGAGTACTGGACGCTGAACCCTCCGCGTTTTAAAGCCGGCACTCCAGAACAAAAGGCTTGTTATCCATGAGTCATCAACGCGACATTGATCTGATCAACGAGCTTTTGGCGCAAGATGCTGAAACCGACTGGCTTGAGTTCAAACGCGATAATGTCGAGCCCGATACCATTGGCGTTCGTTGCTCGGCTCTGGCCAATGGAGCTCGCATGGCCGGCAAGGATATGGCGTACATGCTATGGGGTATCGATGACGCTTCAGCCAGTGTGGTCGGAACCCGTTTCAACCCCGAGAATCAGAAAGCCCACGGACAAGAACTGGCGTTCTGGTTGGCTCAGCAGCTGCAGCCGAGCGTTGCATTTCAATTCAAGCGCGTCGATCACCCAGCCGGCAATGTAGTCATCCTGGAGATTCCGGCCGCAACCTCAGCCCCCGTTGCCTTCAAGAACATACCTTATATTCGTATTGGCAGCGCCACGCCGAAGCTGACCGATTATCCGGAGCGCTATCAACAACTGATCGAAAAGCTACGTCCCTATACATGGGAGCATGCCATCGCCAGGCAATATGTCAGTGGCGATGAGGTGTTGGATCTGATCGACTACAGCAGTTATTTCAAGTTGACCAAACAGCCACTGCCGGATAATCGCAAAGGTATTTTCGAGCGCCTTGAGGCTGAGCGGCTGATAACACGTGATGTCGGTGAGCGCTGGAATATTACAAACCTTGGCGCCATTCTATTCGCTTCAGACCTGAGCAAGTTTGAAAGTGCCTTGTCACGTAAGTCGGTGCGATTTATGGCTTACGCAGGAAAGAACCGGGCGGCCACTGTTAGCCACAGAGTGGATGGTAAAAAAGGCTATGCTGTTGGCTTTGAAGGCTTGATCGAGTTCATCAACAACATACTGCCAAAAAATGAACATATCGACGTGGCGCTGCGCACAGAGGAGCCTTTGTTCCCTACCCTCGCAGTGCGCGAGCTGATTGCGAACGCCTTGATTCATCAGGATATGACCATCACCGGGACGGGGCCGCAGATCGAGGTATTTGCTGACCGCATGGAGATCACGAACCCCGGAAAGCCGCTGGTACCTGCTGATCGCATGATTGACCTGCCTCCGCGCTCACGTAATGAAGCCCTGGCTGCACTTATGAGGCGGATGGGAATGTGTGAGGAACAGGGCAGCGGACTGGACAAGGTTATTACCTCTGTTGAGCTCTTTCAGCTGCCACCACCTTTGTTCCGCGAAGAGGGTGGCGCCACGCAAGTAGTCCTTTATGGCCCAAGAACCTTTGCTCAGATGACCCCTGACGAGCGTATTCGAGCCTGCTACCACCATGCTGTGCTGCGGTTCTTGAGTGGGGAGAAAATGAAAAACGCCACTTTATGCGAACGTTTTGGCATAGATCGAAAAAATGCAGCGCAGGCCTCAACCGTAATCAAAAAAACTCTAGAAGCTGGGCTTGTCAGGATTGCAGATCAAGAACACCCACGCGCGGGCTATATGCCTTGGTGGGCTTAGTTTCTTGATCGGGTTTTGATTATTGAGCATCCTGAACGGACCAAAATTTGAAAATACGCTGTAGATCATTGGGTTATTGCCATTTGCCAGAGATTATTTTCTTGATCGGGTTTTGATTACCCCATACCCTCAGCCAATACGTCGTTCGCCATAAGAGCAAGGAAGTCATGAACGAAGCCAGCCTCAACGAGGCGGAAACCCGCGCCGAACTGATAGATCCCGCCTTGCAAAAGGCGGGTTGGGGTGTGGTGGAGCATAGTCGGGTTCGCCGCGAATTGATTACCTTGGGTCGGTTGCAGGGCGGAGGCAAACGCGCGAAGCAGGATATAGCCGATTATGTGCTGATCTATCGCGGCCAGAAGCTGGCGGTGATAGAAGCCAAGAAGCGCGGCCTGCCGGTAACCGAGGGCTTGGCACAGGCCAAGCGCTATGCCGAACGTTTGCAGGTGCGCTATGCCTATGCAACCAACGGCGACGGTATTTACCGGGTGGACATGCACACCGGCGCCGAACGCGAAGTTGGGGAATATCCTAGCCCCGAGGCGCTCTGGGCAGAAACCTTTGGTACTCAGCAGGATGCTGCCCAAGGCTGGCGTGAGCGCTTTGGCGGCGTGCCCTTCGAGGAGCGGGGCGGTTATTGGCAACCGCGTTTCTATCAGCACAACGCTATCAATCAGGCGCTCGAAGCCGTGGCGGCCGGCCGCAAGCGTATTCTGCTGACTCTGGCGACCGGCACAGGTAAAACCTCCATCGCCTTCCAGATTGCCTGGAAGCTTTTTCATGCCCGTTGGACGCTGGCGGCCCACGCCAGCGCAGCGCCTGGACGCCAGCCTCGCATCCTGTTTCTGGCTGATCGCAATATTCTGGCCAATCAGGCGTTCAACGACTTTTCCGCGCTCCCTGAAGATGCGCTGGTGCGTATAGATCCGGAAACCATTCGCAAGCGCGGGCGGGTGCCCAAGAACGGGAATGTTTTTTTTACCATTTTCCAGACCTTCATGACGGGTCGTGATGGCGAAGGTAACCCGGCGCCGAACTTTGGCGATTACCCGGCAGACTTCTTTGATTTCATCATCATCGACGAGTGCCATCGTGGCGGTGCCAACGACGAAAGCAGCTGGAGGGGTATTCTTGATTACTTCGCACCCGCGGTTCAGCTCGGCCTGACCGCAACGCCCAAGCGTACGCTGAATGCCGATACTTATGCGTATTTTGGCGAGCCGGTTTATACCTATTCACTCAAGGATGGCATCAACGACGGTTACCTTACGCCCTTTCGCGTGCGCCAAATCGCCACCACGCTGGATGACTATGTATTTACCAGCGACGATATTGTGCTTGCCGGTGAAGTGGAGGCAGGGCGGCGTTATACCGAAGAAGACTTCAACAAGATCATTGAGATTCGCGAGCGGGAGAAGTATCGGGTCGGGTTGTTCATGTCACAGATTGACCAGCGTGAGAAAACTCTGGTGTTCTGCGCCAGTCAGGTACATGCGCTGGCGGTGCGCGACCTGATAAACCAGCTCAAGACCAGCACTGATCCCCATTACTGCGAGCGTGTTACGGCTAACGACGGCGTTGAAGGTGAGCGCTTTCTCAAGCAGTTTCAGGATAACGAAAAGACCATTCCGACCATCCTGACCACCTCGCAGAAACTCAGTACCGGCGTGGACGCGCGCAATGTGCGCAACATCGTCTTGTTGCGCCCAGTCAATTCGATGATCGAGTTCAAGCAGATCATCGGCCGGGGCACGCGCCTGTATGACGGCAAGGATTACTTCACGATCTACGATTTCGTGAAGGCTTACGAACTGTTCAATGACCCCGATTGGGACGGTGAGCCATTGCCACCCGGGCCCTGCAGCCGATGCAACAACCTGCCTTGTTCCTGCACATCGCCTGTGCCAAAACCCTGCGCAGTCTGCGGTGAACAACCCTGCATTTGTGAGAAAGAACCGCCCTCACCCTGTGAGACCTGTGGTGAGCAGCCCTGCGTATGTGCACCAACCCAAAAGCTGGTTATCAAGCTGGCTGACGGTAAAGAGCGCAGCATCCAGCATATGACCGCCACCAGTTTCTGGAGCCCTGATGGAAAACCCATTTCCGCCACCGAATTCATCCAAAAGCTATATGGTGACCTGCCGGACCTGTTTCGTGACGAAGATGAACTGCGCAACCTGTGGGGCCGACCCGATACGCGTAGAAAGCTGCTCGAAGGTCTGGAGGAAAAAGGCTTCGGCATGGAACAACTGGCCGATGTCAGCAAACTGATCGATGCGCAGAACAGTGATCTGTATGACGTGCTGGCCTACATCGCCTTCAACCTCCCACCACTGACTCGCCTGGAGCGTGTGGAAAATCACAAAGCGTCAATTTTTT
>SKFV01000024.1 GCA_007117785.1 Pseudomonas sp. | reverse complement strand
TTGCGGCATCACTGGCGCATTGATCTGCAGACTGACGGTGAAGCCTTGCCCGTCGATGAAAGTTATTGGCCCTTTGCGCCACAGAGTCTGGATGCGGTGCTCTTGCACCATGGGCTGGATTTTTGCCTGAGTCCACGCAGTGTATTGCGCGAAGCCAGCCAGACGGTGAGGCCCGGGGGGCACTTGCTGATCTTTGGTTTCAATCCCTGGAGTCTGTGGGGTATCAATCATCTGGCCGGTCGCGAGTGGTTCAGTGAGGCGGGCTTTGTCAGTCCGGCGCGTCTGGTCGACTGGCTTGAACTGCTTGGATTTGCAGTGGAGAAACGCCAGGGCGGGTGTTATCGTCCGCCGCTTGCCTCGGCCCGCTGGCTGGAACGCCTGACCTGGATGGAAGGTGTTGGCAACAAGTACCATTTGCCGGGGGCGGGGTTTTATTTTATCCAGGCGCGGCGACAGATGTTCGGCGTAACTCCACGTCAGGAACGCACTTCAGTGTTTCCTGCATTGACTTTGCCGCCACTGGTAGCAGGTAATCGCAAGACACATAAACGGAATCAGTAATGACGCAGAAGATCGAGATTTTTACCGATGGGGCCTGCAAGGGCAACCCTGGCCCAGGCGGTTGGGGTGCAGTGTTGCGCCTGGGTCCGCATGAAAAAAAGCTGTTTGGTGGTGAGCTGGGTACCACGAATAATCGAATGGAACTCACTGCCGCTATTCAGGCACTGGCGGCGCTGAAAAAACCCGCCAGTGTGCTTCTGGTCACTGACTCCGAGTACGTCATGAAAGGCATCCGTGAATGGATGCCGAACTGGAAAAAACGTGGCTGGAAAACGGCCAGCAAGCAACCGGTCAAGAATGCCGACTTGTGGCGTGAGCTGGATGCACTGGTGCAGCAGCACGAGATTGAGTGGCAATGGGTCAAGGGACATAGCGGCCATCCGGGCAACGAACTGGCGGATGAATTGGCTAACCTGGGTGTAGAAAAGGTACTGGCGGAAGGGGGCAAGACGCATGCGTGAAGTAGTCCTGGATACTGAAACCACGGGTATCGAACTTCGTGACGGGCACCGCATTATCGAGATTGGCTGTGTCGAGGTCATCGGCCGGCGCCTGACTGGACGGCATTACCACGTTTACATCAACCCGCAGCGTGAAGTCGAAGAAGGTGCCTATGCAGTGCATGGCATCAGTAACGATTTCCTGGCTGACAAACCCTTGTTTGCCGATATCGTCGATGACTTTATGCGCTTCATCGAGGGTGCGCGTCTGGTTATTCACAACGCGCCCTTTGACGTTGGTTTTATCGATGCCGAATTGCAGCGCCTTAAACGTGGTCATGGCGAAGTAAACGACCACTGTACAGTGCTGGATACCCTCAAGCTGGCGCGGGAAAAACATCCCGGTCAGCGCAACAGCCTGGACGCTCTGTGCAAGCGCTACGGCATCGACAACTCGCAGCGCGATCTGCATGGCGCCCTGCTGGATGCCGAGATTCTCGCCGACGTCTATCTGACTATGACGGGCGGGCAAACCGCGCTGACGCTGGCTGGTCACGGTCAGGATGCCGATGCTGAGGGTGGTGTTACCCGCCGCCGCGATGTTGCTGTCGAACTCAGCCAGCAACTGAAAGTGTTGTCAGCCAATGCCAGTGAGCTGGAGCAACATGCCGAGCGCTTGTCTGCCGTTGACAAGACCGCCGGATTTAACCTTTGGCAGGGTAAGTCTGTTGAAGGTTGAGCGCCTTGCAAAGCATGCAGACTGATGCCGGTGACCACGAGTCTTGATATAGTCACTAGAATAAATACGACCCATAGCATAAATAATCAGGAGTTGTTGTATGCCCGAGTATCAAAGCCTCAAGGTTGAACTTAGCAACAAGATCGCCCATATCCAGCTCAACCGGCCGGAAAAGCTAAATGCCATGAATGCAGCTTTCTGGGGAGAGATGGTTGAGGTATTCGACTGGGTCGATGCGACGGATGAGGCGCGGGTCGTGATCATCAGTGGTGCGGGCAAGCATTTTTCTGCGGGTATTGATCTGGCCCTGCTCGCCTCTGCAGCGGGTGAAATGAGTCAGGACATTGGCCGTAATGCAGAGCGTATCCGACGCAATGTACTGCGTCTGCAGGCAGCATTCAATGCGGTTGATAATTGTCGCAAGCCGGTTATCGCCGCCATTCAGGGTTACTGCATTGGCGGGGCAATCGACCTGATCAGTGCCTGCGATATGCGCTATGCGACCTCGGATGCCAGCTTCTCGATCAAGGAGATCGATATGGGCATGGCAGCGGATGTGGGCACCCTGCAACGTTTGCCGCATTTGATCGGTGATGGCATGATGCGGGAGTTGGCTTACACTGGGCGTAGCATTACCGGCGACGAAGCCGCAGCTCTGGGCCTGGTCAATCGTTGCTATGCCGATGTGGATGCGTTACTGGCCGGCGTGATGGCCATTGCCGAAGAAATTGCCGGCAAGTCCCCCTTGGCGATTCGCGGTACCAAGGAAATGATCCGCTATAGTCGTGATCATAGTGTGGAAGACGGTTTGAACTATATCGCTACCTGGAATGCGGCCATGCTGCAGTCTGAAGACATGAAGATTGCCATGACCGCACACATGTCCAGGAAAAAAGCGGATTTTGCCGACTGATGTCGAGTCGGCTTCAGGGAAGGCGGAGGCGTACACCATGTTGACGGGCGCGACATCACTGGACCTGGTTCTGCAGGAGCTTTCCAGCAGCTTGTCCGAGGTGGAAGATTTACTGCAGCGGTTCCTCGAGGATCGTCACAATGGCGGTCTGTTACAGCAAGCTATTGAAGGCTTGCAGCAGTTGCGCGGCACGCTGACGTTGATTGAGTTACGTGGTGCCGGCTTGCTGCTGGATGAAATGATCGCCTTGGCGACGGACATTCCCGAGCACGATGCGGGTCAGCATAATGATGCTCTTTCGGCTCTATGCGACAGCCTTTTCGAGCTCGACCGCTTTCTGGAGTTTACCCGCAGCAATGGCCACGAGTTGCCTGAATTGCTGTTGCCGGCGAGTAATCAGCTGCGGCGGCTGCGCGGCGGCGTGCCACCCTTGAGCGAAGACTATTTCTTTTCCCTCGATCCCCAACGGTTGGCGCGCAAGCCATGGCAGGGCGATGAAGCCCGGATGGATGAGCGCAGCATGGCGCGTTTACGGCAAATGTATCAGGTTGGTTTGCTCACCTTGCTGCGTGATGATGATGCCCGTGCAGCCGCTCCGCTGATGCGCCGCGCCTTGCAACGCTGGATGGATGCCTTGCCTCAAGCCCCTGCCAATCTGTGCTGGGTCACTGACGCTGCACTGGAAGCCACCGAACAGACACCACTTGCGTTGACGCCTGAACGTAAACGTCTGTTTGCCCGTATCGATCGCCAGATCAAACCATTCCTCAAGCAGGATGCCCCAGGCGAAGATATTGATCGTGGCTTGTTGAAGCATCTGTTGTTTCTGACCGCAGTGGCAGATGCCTCCTGTGATCATGCGGTTGCAGTTCGTGATGCCTATGGCTTGCCTGACCCGGGCTTTACCGAAGCCGAGCTGCAAGAGGCCTTTGAGCGGCTCAGGGGGCCGGGTGTAGAGGTTATGCGATCACTGGCAGACGCTCTGCGTGAAGAGCTGACTGCGGTCAAGGATCTGCTCGACCTGTTGGCGCGTAATGCCGCGGGTGATATCGACCAGTCTCAGGAAACCCTGCGCACAGCCTTGTATCGCCTCAGCAAGACCTTTGACATGCTGCAAATGCCGCGCGAGGCCGAGGGGCTGGGTGCCGCTGTCGAACAGGTGTCGCAGTGGTCGTCGGAAAACCTGCCCCAAGGCCTGGAATTGGTAGCCGACGCCGTGTTGCAAGCGGAAACCACAGCCAACTCTCTGGACAATAATCACAGTTATACGCCCCGCGATGGCGAGAGCAGTGCAGGGCATGAGCCAGTGGAGCTGAAAGAAGCTCGTATTGTTTTGCATGAAGAGTCTCAGGCAGGCCTGGCGCTCGCCAAGCGAGCTGTTACCGCCTATCTGGAATCCGGCAATGACAGTATGCACCTGATGAACGTGCCAGGTTCATTGGAGACCGTGCGCGGTGGCCTGGTATTTCTGGGCATGACCCGGGCGGCCGGGATTATTCAGCAGGCCAGCAATTATATTCAGCAGAAAATGCTGGAACAACGTCAGGTGCCGGATGCAGCGCAGCTGGATGTGCTGGCTGATGCCTTGACAGGTATCGAATTTTATCTGGAATCCGCTGAGCGCTCGCAGGCAACCGCTGCAGATGTGTTGGCCATGGCCGCTGATGGTCTGGCACAGCTGGGTTATCCGGTTACCGAGGAGTAAGCATGCTGGCACGTTTTACCCCGGCGAGCAGTTTTACCAGTCCGCAGACAGCAACACGTTGTCTG
>SKFV01000348.1 GCA_007117785.1 Pseudomonas sp. | reverse complement strand
GCCCTGGCCGCACGGGCCTTGTGCAATTTCTGGTAGCTCTCGATCAAGCGTTGATGCTTGTCCAGACCTTCCAGTTGCATGCTGGTCGGCGTCAGGCCATGAAAGCGTACCTCGCCCTGTACCGAGCCGATTACCGCTGCCAGCGTCTCGGCACCAAACATGCGTTCCAGGTTGAACACGTAATCATCCAGCGCCAGCTCGTCATCCAGCACGATTTCCAGCACGGCCAGCACGGCCTGATAAAAGAGGCCACGCTCGACGGTATTGTCGTTGTATTGCAGAAACATCTGTACCTGCTCCAGCGCCGTCTCATGTGCCTGCAAAGCCAGATTGATCAGCAGCTTGAGCTCCAAAATGGTCAGCTGCCCCCAGACGGTATTCTCGTCAAACTCGATACCGATCAGGGTGATGATATCCATGTGCTCATCCAGCTGGCTTTCTTCCAGACGCTCCAGCAGGTCAGCCAGTTGCTCATCGTCAAGGCGATGCACATTGAGGATATCCTCACGGAAGCCCAGCGCTTTATTGGTGTTATCCCAGATCAGATCTTCGACCGGATAGACTTCGGAGTAATCAGGTACCAGAATCCGGCACACAGGAGCGCCCAGCTCTTCATAGACCGCCATATAGGCTTCCTTGCCCATCTCCTCAAGGATGCCAAACAGTGCTGCAGCCTCCTCGGCATTGCTGCCAGAGAAGTCCCACTCACAGAAGTCCACATCCGCCTTGCTGCTGAAAAAGCGCCAGGACACCAGACCGGATGAATCAATAAAGTGCTCGACGAAATTGTTGGGCTCGGTCACTGCCATGCTGTTGAAGGTTGGCTGCGGAAAATCATTCAGTCCTTCAAAGCTGCGCCCTTGCAGCAACTCAGTCAGGCTGCGTTCCAGCGCCACCTCAAAACTCGGGTGGGCGCCAAAAGAGGCAAAGACCCCACCGGTTTTCGGATTCATCAGGGCCACGCACATGACCGGGAACTGCCCACCCAGTGAAGCATCCTTGACCAGCACCGGAAAGCCCTGGGCCTCCAGCGCCTGAATACCTTCCATAATCGCCGGGTACTTCTGCAGCACCGCCAAGGGCACGTCCGGCAACGCCAGCTCTTCTTCAATGATCTGTTTCTTGATTGCCCGCTCGAAAATTTCCGACAGGCACTGCACCTGCGCCTCGACCAGGGTATTGCCGGCACTCATGCCGTTACTGAGGTAAAGGTTCTCGATCAGGTTGGAAGGGAAATACACCACCTCGCTATCCGACTGGCGCACAAAGGGCAGCGATACGATACCGCGCTCACGATTACCCGAATTGGTATCCACCAGATGCGAGCCGCATAGCTCACCTTCCGGGTCGTAGATGGCCCACGTGTACTCATCAAGTATTTCTACCGGTAAGGCATCATCCGGGCCTGGCTGGAACCACTGCTCGTTCGGGTAATGCACAAAGGCGCTGTTGGCGATGGCTTCGCCGAAGAACTGGTCGTTGTAGAAGAAATTGCAGCTCAGGCGTTCAATAAATTCGCCCAATGCCGAGCACAGCGCGCTTTCCTTGGTTGCCCCCTTGCCATTGGTAAAGCACATGGGCGAAGCAGCGTCGCGAATATGCAATGACCACACGTGCGGTACGATATTGCGCCAGGAGGCAATCTCGATCTTCATCCCCAGTTCGGCTAGGATGCCGGTCATATTGGCAATGGTCTGCTCCAGCGGCAGATCCTTGCCCTCGATCCAGGTACTACCCTCGCCCGCCGGCTTGCCCAGCAGCAAGGCCTGAGCATCCGCATCCAGATCAGCGACCGCCTCGATCTCGAATTCCGGGCCGGTCTGTACCACCTTTTTTACTGTGCAGCGGTCAATCGAGCGCAGAATACCTTCCCGGTGTTTGGGCGAAATATCCTCCGGCAGCTCGACCTGAATCTTGAAGATCTGGTTGTAGCGGTTTTCCGGGTCGACAATATTATTCTGCGACAGACGAATATTCTCAGTCGGGATATCCCGCGCCAGGCAGTACACGCGGACAAAGTACGCTGCACACAAGGCAGATGAGGCCAGAAAGTAGTCGAAAGGGCTCGGTGCAGATCCGTCACCCTTGTAGCGAATGGGTTGATCCGTAATGACGGTAAAATCATCAAACTTGGCTTCAAGTCTGAGATTGTCGAGAAAGTTAACCTTGATTTCCATGAGCACCCGGCCGCAGCAATAAGAAGCAGCCTCGCGGCTGACAAAAAGCTATTGTCCGGTTTTTGTCGACAAAAGTCATGGCCACGCCGCTAACTGCAAACAAAACAACAAGAGTTCTTTGCAGGTCAAAAGGTGACTAAAAATTCGCCACAGGCTCTAGAAATGGCCACATCTAAAGCACTCGCCTGCGCCTCCATTCATCCCGTGAATCAACTTGTTTCCTCAGCACGCATGGTAGATCGGCTTTCTTGACAGAGCAGCGCCCACCCCCGTAGCTTAATTTCAAGGTTGCGGGCTATTAGCCCTGGCAACCGTGACAACAAGAACAGACCGGAGAAAGTGCCCGTGAAGACCCGTTCATACCTGAATGGTTTGAGTGTGCGCCTGCTTGTTACCGGCTTATTGGCGGCTGGCAGCGTCAATCTGTCCCTGGCAGCCAGCTCTGCCCTGCCGGAGCTTCTGGTCATTGGTACGCCCGGCACGTCTAGTGGCAGTTTCGCCTCGACCAACGGCTGGGGCCCCATGTTGCAAAAGGATCTTGGTACGCCTGTACGGGTGGTGCCGGAAGATAGTGAAGTGCAACGGCATCGACGGCTCACCGAACGGCGCGACCTGGTGCTGAGCTCTGTCTCTGCAGCTGAACTGCGCTTTCAGATCCAGGGCATTGGCCACTACGCCACCATGACCCCGGTTCCGCAACACGTCATCTGGCATCACAACGACACCCCCTGGACCTTCGTCGTCGCCGGTGATTCAGGCATCTATTCCATGGAAGACCTCAACAGAGATGGCCTAAAGGTTGCCCAAGGCCAGTTCTCGACGCCAATGATGATTACCGTGCGTGATGGCCTGCCCGCCTTTCTTGGTTTGACTCCAGAAGAAGGCGCTGCGCGTTTTGATTATGTAGCGGCAAGCAGCTATGTGGAAAATTGTCGTTCAGTCGTTGAAGGCCGTGCCGATGTGGCCTATTGCGCCAGCGTCAGCTCCGTGATGGCCGAAATGGAAGGTGCACCCGGCGGCATTCGCTGGCTGTCCATGGATCTGGACAATCAGGCCGGCTGGGAGCGGTTTCTCGAACATAGCCCTATGGCAGTGCCCGGCACTATCACTATGGGCGTTGCCTCGGCCAGGGGCGTTGATGGCTTGGCCTCAAATTTCCTCTACGCAGCTCCGGCTGACCTCGATGAAGAACTGGCCTATACCCTTGCCAAGTGGTTTCACCAGGCCTATGACCGCTACAAAGGCTCACATCCCCTGTCGACGCGGATGAGCCTGGAGGTATTCCGCGATTACCTGGACCGCTCACCACTGCCAGTACACGCAGGCACAGTGCGCTATCTACAGGAAATCGGGGCCTGGACTGAGGAAGACGAAGCCTTGAACCAGGTTGCTATCGAGAAAACGGATCGCTGGATGGTCGCCAGACAGGCCGCACTGGACGAAGCCAGAGAAAAAGGCATTCGCCCCGGCCGCAACAACGAAGCCTTTATGGCTATCGTGCACAAACACACGCAAGGGCTGGAAGGCTTTCGCACGCGTCTTTGAACGAGCACCCGGTGACCACCGTCATCCAGGGTTGAGCCCCATTTCATAAGGGTCGCCATGAACACCAAGACTGTCACTACCGAAGAACAGGCGCCGGGTAACGATATTACCCGCCTCGGTGCAGCTTTCTCCTGGCAGAGCATTGCTTTCGTCATCCTCAGTGTCTGCGGCCTGGCCACCGGTATTGCTTATATCTTCGGCCTGACCTGGGACGGCCGACGCATGCTCGAAGGTGAGTACTACTGGATCTTTATCGGCTTTTTCGCTGCCGCGGCCTTTCTGGCCCTGCCAGGCAAATCCGGGCAGGCCAGAATACCGCTCTATGACGTGCTGGCGGCCATTCTGATCCTGGCGATCAGCTTCTACTTCGCCACCAACGCCTGGGAGGTGGTTCAGGCTGCCTGGAGCAACTTCTTTCTGGGCCTTGTCGTCTGGTTCCTGATGATGGAGCTGGCCCGGCGCAGTGGGGGAATGCCCTTTCTGCTGGTGGTTTTGCTGATCGGGCTTTACCCGCTTGTCGCCAACCACTTCCCCGGCCTGATCATGGGCGTGCCCTATCAGTTCGACCACATGATTGAGTCTTACATCTTCCGCGCCGAAGGCATGATGGGCATCACCACCAAGATCGTTGCCGAGATCATCCTGGGCTTTCTGGTGTTTGCCGGGATTCTGCTGGCTACCGGGGCTGGCACTTTCTTCATCG
>SKFV01000371.1 GCA_007117785.1 Pseudomonas sp. | reverse complement strand
TCGATATCCTCGCCTGTACCCGCGGCTGGTTGCGCTACCGCTTGCCGCAACGACTGGTGCGCAACAACTCGCAGCCGGTGTGCATTGGCCAGAAGCAAAAATGGTTTTTGCTGCAATTGAAAACGCCGGACGAGCAGGTGTGCATGACCCGCAGCCCCAAGCCCGAGTTTGATGGTTGGCGCTGGGTCAGCTACTGGTATCCGCTGGGGCAGGTGGTCGCCTTCAAGCGCGATGTCTACCGGCGGGCAATGAAAGAACTGGCACCCCGCCTGCCACTGAACAGCCCCCGGAGCGGATGAAGATGCTCAATACGCTGCGTCGTATCGTCCAGGAAGTCAACGTTGCCAGAGATCTGACGGCGGCCCTGGATATTATTGTGCAGCGGGTCAAAGAGGCCATGGGCACCGAAGTCTGCTCGGTCTATCTGTACAATCCGGATTCCGCCCGCTATGTGTTGATGGCCACCGAAGGCCTTAATAAGGACGCTGTTGGCATCGTCAGTCTGGCCTCGAATGAGGGCCTGATCGGTTATGTCGGTGCGCGTGAAGAGCCGGTTAACCTGCAAGACGCCGCCGCGCATCCACGCTTCCGGTATTTCGCCGAAACCGGTGAAGAGCGTTTCGCTTCCTTCCTCGGCGTGCCCATCATTCACCATCGCCGGGTGATGGGCGTGCTGGTCGTGCAGCAGAAAGCGCGTCGTCAGTTTGACGAAGGTGAAGAGTCTTTCCTGGTCACCATGAGTGCTCAACTGGCCGGGGTTATCGCGCATGCCGAAGCTACCGGCTCCATCGGCGGTCTTGGCTGGGGTGGTGAAGCCGTTCAGGACACCCGCTTTGACGCCGTACCCGGCGCTCCCGGTTTTGCCATCGGTCAGGCCGTGGTCATTCTGCCGCCGGCCGACCTTGGAGCGGTACCGGACAAGACCGTCAGCGATATAGGCGCCGAGCTCGAGCTGTTCCGCCACGCGATCAGCGCCGTACGTAAAGATATGCAGGACCTGTCGAGCACCCTCTCGACCCAGTTACGTCCGGAAGAGCTGGCGCTCTTCGATGTGTATCTGATGATGCTGGACGATGCCGCTCTGGGTAGCGAAGTGGTTGCTGTGATTCAAACCGGACAATGGGCCCAGGGCTCCTTGCGCCAGGTAATCAGTGATCACGTCAACCGCTTTGAAATGATGGACGACCCTTACCTGCGCGAGCGCGCCTCGGATGTCAGGGATCTGGGGCGTCGCATTCTTGCCTATCTGCAGGAGGCGGGCCAGGAAGACCGCGTCTACCCGGAACAGACCATTCTGGTCAGTGAAGAGATTTCTCCCGCCATGCTTGGTGAAGTGCCAAAGGAAAAACTGGTGGGCCTGGTGTCGGTTCTGGGTTCCGGCAGTTCCCACGTCGCCATTCTGGCTCGCGCCATGGGTGTGCCAACGGTGATGGGTGCAGTCGATCTGCCCTATACCCGCATGGATGGTATGGAACTCATTGTCGACGGCAGTCAGGGCGAGGTGTATTCCAACCCGTCAGCCGAGTTGCGTCGGCACTATATGGATCTGGTCCATGAAGAGAAGGTCCTGGTTCAGGGGCTGGAGAAGCTGCGCGAGGTGCCCTGTGTTACTGTCGACGGCCACCGTATGCCGCTATGGGTGAACACCGGGCTATTTGCTGATGTGGCGCGCTCGCTCGACCGTGGTGCCGAAGGCGTCGGTCTCTACCGCACCGAGGTACCCTTTATGGTGCAGGACCGTTTCCCCAGTGAAAAAGAACAACAGGCCACCTACCGCGAGCAGCTGGAAGCTTTTCACCCGCTGCCGGTCACCATGCGCACGCTGGATATTGGTGGTGACAAGGCGCTGACCTATTTCCCGATCAAGGAAGACAACCCCTTTCTTGGTTGGCGCGGTATCCGCGTCACCCTGGATCACCCGGAAATTTTTCTGGTTCAGGTGCGTGCCATGCTCAAGGCCAGTCAGGGCCTGAACAATCTGCGCATCATGCTGCCGATGATCAGTAGTGTGTATGAGGTAGAAGAGGCGCTGCATCTGATTCATCGTGCGCACAGTGAAATCTGTGATGAAGGTTTTGATGTGCCCATGCCCCCGGTCGGGGTGATGATTGAAGTACCGGCGGCGGTCTACCAGGCCCGTGAACTGGTGCAGATGGTTGATTTTCTGTCGGTCGGTACCAACGACCTGACCCAGTACCTGCTGGCGGTAGATCGCAACAATCCACGGGTTGCCGACATCTATCATTCACTGCACCCGGCGGTATTGCAGGCATTGATGAAGATCGCTACGGCCTGCCGTGATGCTGGCAAGCCCATGAGTGTGTGTGGCGAGATGGCGGGTGATCCGGCTGCGGCCGTGCTGCTGATGGCGATGGGCTGTGATGTATTGTCGATGAACGCCACCAACCTGCCGAAGGTGAAATGGCTACTGCGCCAGATTCGTCTCAGTGATGCCCGGGCGCTGCTCAATGAAGCCCTGGAGATCGACAACCCCTTCCTGGTGCAGAGCACGCTGCATATGGCGCTGCGCAATATGGGCCTGGGCAAGGTGCTCAGCCAGACGCGCTGAAGCTCCAGGCTTGCTCGCCAACGGCATCCCCTGCCGGATTGAATTGCCGCTCACGAAAATTGATCTCGCCTGCTGCGGTCAGGCGCAGCACGGTGCTGGCGCGCGTGCCGTATTCCGGGCTGACAATAAAGGCGGCCGAGAGCATGCGTTCCCAGTCCTGACTGATACCGGTATCCGGTAACTGGTCGTCGGGGTAACGCTCGCATCGGGCCAGCAATGCGAGCAGGGTGGCGTCATCCGCATCCAGGTGGGATTCCAGATCCGCACACAAGCGTCGGGTTTTCGGCCAGGGGCTGTCCAGGCTGGCATTTGACAGGCCATGGATGCCGGGCGGCACTGGCAGTAACTGTGCGTACCTGCTGTGAAAATGCCAGAGTTCATCGCGATTGCCGACCAGTAAATTGAAATCGGCATAGGCGTCGGCCTCGGCTTGCAGCCCTTGCAGGTAGGTATGTGGGTCCAGTTCACCGGTCAGGTAATTATGGATCAGATGACCGCGTGACTTGCCGTCACGCTGGGCGCCCGGTGCTCGCACATTGGTCAGCGCGGCAAAGCGTCCGCTGCGGGTAACACCCAGCCAACTGCCACCGGCCTGAAGGTCCTTGCCAGCTAGCAGGTCAGGCTGGCCTTCCTTGGCCCAGAATTGGGCGGCACGGGTGGGTCGGGCGTGAAATTCGTCGCGGTTACCAAGCAACAGCAAGGGCTGGTCATTGACCTGCCAGGCAAAGGCAATCAGGCACATAAGGGCTCCTTAAGTCTGATGCCAGTCTAGCATTGCTGGATGCCGGTAAAGCGAGCCTGTGGCTGCTGAATGGCTGTGCATAAAAAAGGGCCAGACAAGCTGGCCCTCGCTCGGTATTGCTGGTGTTACTTCTGATCAGGGATCAACTACCAGCAGCGCCTCGATGTGGTTTACATCGTTGATGGCAATGACCGTGTAAATCAGACCGGCTTCAAGCACAGTGCCACTGAGGTCAATCACGGTGGTAGAGGTATTGGTTACGTTGACTTCGATATCGTAAGTCGCGGCAGGTACCGCTACATAGTCGGAGGCCCTGAAGTAGGGGACATCCTCCAGATTGGCAAAAATGGCACCATCGACCAGAATGTCGACATTCGGTGCATCTGGTGAAGCATGAATCACCCGCACCTTGGCGCCTTCGTCAGGTACCAGATCATCGACCAGCGGGCGCAGAGCAAAGCCTTGCTCGCCGGTGACGTTTACGAAGCCGGTTGCCAGTACGCTGTAAGCTTCTCCAGCCTCAGCATTGACGGTAATGGAGTCGACTTCGTTACCATCTGCGGCAACGGAAATCTCGTATTCACCGGCCAATACAAGCAGATAGTCACTGACATCCCGGAAAGCGAAGTCAGTCAAAACAATATCGCCATCAACCAGCACATCTACATTGGGCGCATCCGGTGACAGGTGCATGGCACGAACCTGGGCACGCTGGTCTTCGAGCATGACAAAGGCCGGGTTGTCCAGCAATGCGATTACCGAAGCCGGTGCAAAGCCCGATTCACGGTCCAAAGCGGCAAGGAAATAGGACGGACCACTGTCTAGCGCGACCATGCCTGAATCGTAAGCGATGGTATCGCGATCGCCAGCCGGGGTAATACGAACACGATAATTGCCAGCAGGCACCTCCACGTAGTCAGCACTATCCGCACCAGGTGCAAAATCAGACAGTAGCGGGGTGGCGCCCAGTTCATCGGTAGCGTCGACATAGACATCCACATTACCTACTGCCGGTGCTGCATGCAGCACGAAGGCACGTGCGGTATCCGCCGGTGGGGTCTGGATATCATCAGCAATCACCAGCAGGTCAAAGGTATCGTCGCCGAGTAAACCATAAGCTA
>SKFV01000210.1 GCA_007117785.1 Pseudomonas sp. | reverse complement strand
TCTGATCGAAAGCGCGGGCAGAGCCGCCGTATACTTCAGCACAGACCTTGGTCAGAGCCGCAGTCAGGGTGGTCTTGCCATGGTCAACGTGACCAATGGTGCCCACGTTCAGGTGCGGTTTACTGCGTTCAAATTTTTCTTTAGCCACGGTTAGTAACCTCTTTGATTAGCTTAGGTTCAAGTTAGCCTTGCTTCTTGATGATTGCTTCGGCGATGTTCATAGGGGCCTCGGCATATTTGGAAAACTCCATGGAGTAACTCGCACGTCCCTGGGACATGGAGCGTACATCCGTGGCGTAACCAAACATTTCACCAAGTGGAACCTCTGCGCGGATCACCTTACCGGAAACGGAATCTTCCATACCTTGTACCAGACCGCGACGACGGTTCAGGTCGCCCATAACGTCACCCATGTAATCTTCCGGGGTAACGACTTCGACCTTCATGACTGGCTCGAGCAGAACAGCACCGCCTTTCTGGGCCAACTGCTTGGTAGCCATTGAAGCAGCGATTTTAAACGCCATTTCGTTCGAGTCAACATCATGGTAGGAACCGTCATAGACGGTTGCCTTGAGACCGAGCAGCGGATAGCCGGCAAGAACACCGTTCTGCATCTGCTCCTCGATACCTTTCTGGATCGCCGGGATGTATTCACGCGGAACCACACCACCAACGATTTCATTAACAAAAGTCAGACCTTCAGCCTCATCACCGGATGGCTCGAAGCGGACCCAGACATGACCATACTGACCACGACCACCAGACTGACGCACAAACTTGCCTTCAATCTCGCAGGTATTGCGGATCATTTCACGGTAAGCCACCTGCGGCTTGCCGATATTGGCTTCAACGCCAAACTCACGCTTCATGCGATCAACCAGAATATCCAGGTGCAGCTCGCCCATACCGGAAATAATGGTCTGGCCGGACTCTTCATCGGTGCGCACGCGGAAGGAGGGGTCTTCCTGGGCAAGTTTACCCAGAGCAATACCCATTTTCTCCTGGTCAGCTTTGGTTTTCGGCTCGACAGCAACCGAAATAACCGGATCCGGGAACTCCATACGCTCAAGAATGATCGGCTTGTTCAGGTCACACAGGGTGTCACCTGTGGTCACGTCTTTCATGCCGATCAAGGCAGCGATGTCACCAGCGCGGACTTCCTTGATCTCTTCGCGGGCGTTGGCATGCATCTGCACCATACGACCGACACGCTCTTTCTTGCCCTTGACCGAATTGAGCACCGAGTCACCGGAATTCAATACGCCGGAGTAAACCCGGGCAAAAGTCAGGGTGCCAACGAAGGGGTCAGTGGCGATCTTGAAAGCCAGTGCAGAAAAAGGCTCTTCGTCATCGGCAGAACGGGTATCGGTCTTCTCGTCGTCATCCGGGTGAACACCGCGAATGGCGACAACCTCATCCGGCGCCGGAAGGAACTCGATGACGGCATCCAGCACCAGAGGAACACCCTTGTTCTTGAATGAAGTACCACACACTGCAGGAACAATCTCACATGCCAGAGTCCGCTGACGCAGACCAGCCTTGATCTCGTCCAGGGTCAATTCAACCCCTTCAAGATACTTGTTCATCAGCTCTTCATTGGCTTCGGCAGCCGCCTCAACCATCTTTTCGCGGTATTCGTTGGCCTGATCAAGCAGTTCAGCCGGAATGTCTTCCTCGCGGAAGGTAGTGCCATTGTCTTCATCATTCCAGTAGATCGCCTTCATGCGCAGCAGATCGACCTGACCTTCGAAGTTTTCTTCAGCACCAATAGCCAGCTGGACCGGAACCGGGGTGTGACCCAGGCGCTTGCGGATCTGCTCGACCACACGCAGGAAGTCAGCGCCCTGGCGATCCATCTTGTTGACGTAAACAATTCGCGGCACACCGTACTTGTTGGCTTGACGCCAGACAGTTTCGGACTGCGGCTCAACACCGGAGGTACCGCAGAAGACCACGACAGCACCATCGAGCACTCGCAACGAGCGCTCTACTTCAATGGTGAAGTCAACGTGACCGGGGGTATCGATGATGTTGACACGATGCTTTTTATACTGCTTCTCGGAACCTTCCCAGAAGCAGGTAGTAGCAGCCGAGGTAATGGTAATACCACGTTCTTGCTCCTGCGCCATCCAGTCCATTGTCGCGGCGCCATCATGCACCTCGCCCAACTTGTGGTTGACGCCTGTATAGAGCAGGATCCGTTCCGTAGTCGTGGTCTTGCCCGCATCGACGTGCGCGCAGATACCAATGTTACGGTACAGATTGATCGGGGTTATACGAGCCACGTTAATCACCTGAGCCGTTTAGAAGCGGTAATGCGAGAACGCCTTGTTGGCTTCAGCCATACGGTGTACGTCTTCACGCTTCTTGACTGCCGCGCCCTTGCCTTCAGATGCATCAAGCAACTCACCAGCCAGGCGCAAAGCCATGGATTTTTCGCCACGCTTGCGAGCAGCATCAACCAACCAGCGCATCGCCAAAGCGTTGCGACGGGAGGGACGCACTTCAATCGGGACTTGATAGGTGGCACCACCTACGCGGCGGGATTTAACTTCAACCAGCGGGGCAATAGCATCCAGTGCTTTTTCAAACACTTCGACCGGATCTTCAGCCTTGGTGCGCTCCTGTACTTTGTCCAGCGCACCGTAAACGATACGCTCAGCGACAGCTTTCTTGCCGCTTTCCATTACGTGGTTCATGAATTTGGCGAGGATCAGACTACCGAACTTAGGTTCTGGCAGGATCTCACGCTTTGCCGCTACACGACGTCTTGGCATTGATAAGCCCTCAAACGGTCTTCAGGTTAGCCCAGGACGGCAACATTCTTGTTACGCCTGACCTTACTCTTATCGACTCAGGTTAAATGAATTCAAATTACTTGGGGCGCTTGGCGCCATACTTCGAACGACCCTGCTTACGGTCTTTGACACCCGAGGTGTCCAGTGAACCGCGAACAGTGTGATAGCGCACACCGGGAAGGTCTTTTACACGACCGCCACGGATCAGCACAACACTGTGCTCTTGCAGGTTGTGACCTTCACCACCGATGTACGAAGACACTTCGAAACCGTTGGTCAAACGGACACGACAAACTTTACGCAGAGCCGAGTTCGGCTTCTTCGGCGTGGTGGTATACACGCGAGTGCATACGCCACGACGCTGCGGGCAGTTCTGCAGTGCCGGCACGTCGCTTTTTTCAGCGACGCGCTTGCGCGGCTTGCGAACAAGCTGGTTAATTGTTGCCATCTAGCAAAACTCCAAAATTAATGTCTTGAAGACAAAATAAAAAATGGCAGGACATAGCGCCCCGCCAATTTTAGGGGTACAGAATTCTATAGAGCCCGCCCCCGTACGTCAAGTTGCCGGGCACCGCAGTACCCGGCAGGCTTTCAGTTGTTGCTCGAATTAAGCGCGTCGGACAGCGCCTGCTCGACATCACTGGCACTGACAGTAACCGGCACCTCAGCCAGACGCTTGCGCTTGCGCTCGGCGTGATAGGCGAGCCCAGTACCAGCAGGAATCAGTCGACCCACCACCACGTTCTCTTTCAGGCCACGCAGGTGATCGCTCTTGCCGGTGACAGCTGCCTCGGTCAACACGCGAGTGGTTTCCTGGAACGAAGCCGCCGAAATGAACGACTCGGTCGACAGCGATGCCTTGGTAATACCCAGCAAAACGCGGTCGTACTTGGCTGGGAACTTGTCCTGTGAAGACAGGCGCTCGTTCTCTTCCAATACCTGGGTCAGCTCGACCTGGTCACCCTTGATGAAGCTGGAATCACCGGACTCGGTAATCTCGACCTTGCGCAGCATCTGGCGAATAGTCACTTCGATGTGCTTGTCGTTGATCTTCACGCCCTGCAGACGGTACACGTCCTGAATCTCGTTGACGATGTACTTGGCCAGCGCGCTGACACCCAGCAGACGCAGGATATCGTGCGGGTTGCTAGGACCGTCGGAGATCACTTCGCCCTTGGTTACCTGCTCACCTTCAAACACGTTGAGGTGACGCCATTTCGGAATCAGCTCTTCGTACGGATCGCTACCGTCAGTCGGCGTAATCACCAGACGACGTTTGCCTTTGGTTTCCTTGCCGAAAGAAATCGTGCCGCTGATTTCAGCCAGAATCGAGGCTTCTTTCGGCCGACGCGCTTCAAACAAATCGGCAACACGCGGCAGACCACCCGTGATATCTCGGGTCTTTGAAGTTTCCTGCGGAATACGGGCAACAACGTCACCGATGTTCACCTTGGCACCATCGGTCAGGTTGACCAGGGCGTTGGCCGGCAGGAAATACTGCGCCGGCACATCAGTGCCCGGCATCATCAGTTCCTTGCCATTGTCGTCAACCAGCTTGACCGCCGGACGAATATCCTTACCCGCAGCCGGACGATCCTTGGGATCGATGACTTCGAGGTTGGTCAGACCGGTTAGCTCGTCCGCAGTACGCTTGATGGTAATACCATCATCCATACCGAAGAAGGCCACGGTACCCGCAATCTCGGTAACGATCGGGTGGGTGTGCGGATCCCATTTGGCAACCACGCTGCCGGCATCCACAACATCACCTTCCTTGATCGAAATAACCGCACCATAAGGCAGCTTGTAGCGCTCACGCTCACGACCGAATTCATCGGCTACCGCAAGCTCACCAGAACGCGATACCGCAACCAGGGCACCATCAGTCCGTTCGACGTACTTCAGGTTATGCAGGCGGATGGTACCGCCGTTCTTCACCTGAACACTGTCCGCAGCCGAGGTCCGACTGGCCGCACCACCAATGTGGAAGGTACGCATTGTCAGCTGGGTACCCGGCTCACCGATTGACTGGGCGGCAATAACACCGACCGCTTCACCAATGTTGATCTGATGCCCACGTGCCAGGTCACGACCGTAACAGGTGGAGCAGACGCCGTAGCGTGTTTCACAGGAGATCGGTGAGCGGACAATGACTTCGTCTACGCTGTTGCGCTCAAGGAATTCAACCCATTGCTCATCAATCAGGGTGCCGGCAGGTACGATGACTTCATCGTTACCCGGTTTGATCACATCACGAGCAATGACGCGACCAAGCACGCGCTCACCCAGCGGCTCAACGATGTCACCACCTTCGATGTGCGGCGACATCAGCAGACCGTTTTCGGTACCGCAATCGGGCTCGGTGATCACCAGGTCCTGGGCAACGTCGACCAGGCGGCGAGTCAGATAACCGGAGTTGGCGGTTTTCAGGGCGGTATCCGCCAGACCTTTACGTGCACCGTGGGTAGAGATGAAGTACTGGAGTACGTTCAGACCTTCACGGAAGTTGGCGGTAATCGGCGTCTCGATGATCGAGCCATCCGGCTTGGCCATCAGGCCCCGCATACCCGCCAACTGGCGAATCTGTGCAGCAGAACCCCGGGCACCAGAGTCAGCCATCATGTACATGGAGTTGAACGACTCCTGCTCAACGTCATTACCATCGCGATCCTTGATGGTGGTTGACTTGAGGTTGTCCATCATGGCCTTGGAGATTTCGTCGTTGGCCTTGGACCAGAGATCGATCACCTTGTTGTACTTCTCGCCCTGAGTCACCAGACCCGAGGCGTACTGATCTTCGATTTCCTTCACTTCATCCGTCGCCGCATCAATGATGCGCGCTTTCTCGTCGGGAATAACAAAGTCATTCACGCCGATCGAAGCGCCGGAGATGGTGGAATAGGCAAAACCGGTATACATCAGTTGGTCGGCGAAGATAACGGTTTCCTTCAGACCCACCACGCGGTAGCACTGGTTGATCAGCTTGGAAATCGCTTTTTTCTTCAACGGCTGGTCGACCAGCTCGAAGGGCAAACCTTCTGGCAGAATCTGGAACAACAGGGCACGACCGACCGTGGTATCAACGATACGGGTTTCGGTGCTCCAGCTTTCATCCTTGTGCTTGATGGTCTCGGTGATGCGCACCTTGACCAGCGCATGCAGTGAAGCCTGGCCACTGCGGTAAGCCATTTCAACTTCGTTGATGCCGCTGAAACGCATGCCTTCGCCCTTGTCATTGATGTTGGTGCGGGTCATGTAATACAGACCCAGTACCACGTCCTGCGACGGAACAATGATCGGCTCGCCGGAAGCCGGCGAAAGGATATTGTTGGTCGACATCATCAAGGCACGCGCTTCCAGCTGGGCTTCCAGCGTCAGCGGTACGTGCACGGCCATCTGGTCACCGTCAAAGTCGGCGTTGTAGGCAGCACAGACCAGCGGGTGCAGCTGGATGGCCTTGCCTTCAATCAGCACCGGCTCGAACGCCTGGATACCCAGACGGTGAAGTGTCGGTGCACGGTTGAGCAGTACCGGGTGTTCACGGATGACTTCGGCAAGAATATCCCAGACTTCCGGCAGCTCGCGCTCGACCATCTTCTTCGCAGCTTTGATGGTAGTTGCCAGACCACGGTGTTCGAGCTTGCCGAAAATAAACGGCTTGAACAGCTCAAGCGCCATTTTCTTTGGCAGACCACACTGGTGCAGGCGCAGGGTCGGACCTACCACGATCACTGAACGACCGGAGTAGTCGACACGCTTGCCGAGCAGGTTCTGACGGAAACGACCCTGCTTGCCCTTGATCATGTCGGCAAGGGATTTCAGCGGGCGCTTGTTGGTGCCGGTGATGGCACGGCCACGACGACCGTTATCCAGCAATGCATCAACCGATTCCTGCAGCATGCGCTTTTCGTTACGCACGATGATATCGGGCGCAGACAGATCCAGCAGACGCTTGAGGCGGTTGTTACGGTTGATCACGCGACGATACAGATCGTTCAGATCCGAGGTCGCGAAGCGGCCACCATCCAGAGGTACCAGCGGACGGAGGTCCGGCGGCAGCACAGGCAACACGGTCAGCACCATCCACTCCGGCTTGTTACCGGAACCGTGGAAAGCTTCCATCAACTTCAGACGCTTGGACAGCTTCTTGATCTTGGTTTCCGAGTTGGTCTGCGGAATCTCTTCGCGCAACTGGGCAATCTCGTGCTCCAGATCCATCGCGGTCAGCAGCTCGTAAACAGCTTCAGCACCCATGCGGGCGTCAAACTCATCACCGAACTCTTCCAGCGCTTCAAAGTACTGCTCGTCATTCAGCAGTTGGCCTTTTTCCAGCGTGGTCATTCCCGGCTCGATAACCACAAAGCTTTCGAAATAGAGCACACGCTCGATATCACGCAGGGTCATATCAAGCAGCAAACCAATGCGGGACGGCAATGATTTCAGGAACCAGATGTGGGCAACCGGCGACGCCAGTTCAATGTGACCCATGCGCTCACGACGCACCTTGGCCAACGCCACTTCAACGCCACACTTCTCACAGATCACACCGCGATGCTTGAGGCGCTTGTACTTGCCGCACAGACACTCATAGTCTTTCACCGGGCCAAAAATCTTGGCGCAGAACAGACCATCGCGCTCCGGCTTGAAGGTACGATAGTTAATGGTTTCCGGCTTTTTTACTTCGCCGTAGGACCAGGACCGGATCATATCCGGCGATGCCAAGCCGATTCGAATGGAATCGAACTCTTCAATCTGTCCCTGGGACTTGAGCAGGTTCAATAAGTCTTTCAAGGCCTATACTCCTCGCAATGTCTCAAGGGCGGCCCGTGCCGCCCGAGACGTGGGCAATGCTTACTCTGATTCCAATTCGATGTCGATCCCAAGCGAGCGGATCTCTTTGACCAGAACATTGAAGGACTCGGGCATGCCGGCCTCCATGCGGTGGTCGCCATCGACGATGTTTTTGTACATCTTGGTACGGCCGTTGACGTCGTCCGACTTGACCGTCAGCATTTCCTGCAGGGTGTAGGCAGCACCATAAGCTTCCAGTGCCCAGACCTCCATCTCCCCGAAACGCTGACCACCGAACTGCGCCTTGCCGCCCAGCGGCTGCTGGGTAACCAGACTGTAAGAACCGGTAGAGCGAGCGTGCATCTTGTCGTCAACCAGGTGGTTCAGTTTCAGCATGTACATGTAACCAACGGTGACCGGACGATCAAAGGTGTTGCCGGTACGGCCGTCAATCAGCATCATCTGACCGGAATCAGGCAGATCAGCCAGGCGCAGCATGTGCTTGACTTCACTTTCCTTGGCACCATCGAAAACAGCGGTAGCCATTGGCACACCATCACGCAGGTTGTTTGCCAACTCGAGCACTTCAGCATCGCTGAGGGCATTCAGGTCTTCCTGACGGCCACCCACCTTGTTGTAGATCTCGTCGAGGAACTCGCGCAATTCAGCAACCTTGCGCTGCTCGTCCAGCATGCGGTTGATCTTCTCACCCAGTCCCTTGGCTGCGAGGCCGAGGTGGGTTTCAAGGATCTGACCGACGTTCATCCGCGAAGGAACACCCAGCGGGTTCAAGACGATATCGACCGGATTACCGTTGCTGTCATGCGGCATATCTTCAACCGGCATGATCACCGAAATAACACCCTTGTTACCGTGACGACCAGCCATCTTGTCGCCTGGCTGGATACGACGCTTGATCGCCAGATAGACCTTGACGATCTTGAGTACGCCAGGTGCCAGGTCATCGCCCTGCTGCAACTTGCGCTTCTTGTCTTCAAATTTCTCGTCGAGCAACTGACGACGATCAGCCAGATAAGCCTGGGCCTTTTCCAGCTGTTCGTTCAGGCTGTCTTCGCTCATGCGCAGCTTGAACCATTGCCCATGTTCGATCTCATCCAGTACCGCATCAGTCAGCTTGGCGCCCTTCTTCACACCGGCACCGCCTTCTGCGGTCTGGCCAACAAGAGCTTCGCGCAAACGCTCGAAGGTAGCGGTTTCCACGATGCGGAACTCTTCCTGCAAGTTCTTGCGAATCTCGTCCAGCTGTTCTTTCTCGATCGCCAGGGCGCGGGCATCACGCTCTACGCCATCGCGGGTGAACACCTGCACGTCAATCACGGTACCCTTGGTGCCGGTGGGCACACGCAAGGAGGTGTCTTTAACGTCAGACGCCTTCTCACCAAAGATCGCACGCAGCAGCTTCTCTTCCGGCGTCAGCTGGGTTTCACCCTTGGGCGTCACCTTACCGACCAGAATATCGCCAGGGCCGACTTCGGCACCGACATAAACAATCCCGGCTTCGTCCAGCTTGCCCAGTGCAGACTCACCCACATTGGGAATATCCGAACTGATTTCTTCTGGCCCCAACTTGGTATCACGCGATACACAGGTCAGTTCCTGAATGTGGATAGTGGTAAAGCGGTCTTCTTTTACCACGCGCTCGGAGACCAGAATGGAGTCTTCGAAGTTGTAGCCATTCCACGGCATGAAGGCCACACGCATATTCTGACCCAGAGCCAGCTCACCCATATCCACCGATGAACCATCAGCGAGGATGTCGCGCTTGCTGACCACATCACCTTTACGCACCAGCGGACGCTGGTTGATGCAGGTGTTCTGGTTGGAGCGGGTGTACTTGGTCAGGGAATAGATGTCGACACCGGCTTCACCGGCTTCAATCTCGTCCGGATTGACGCGAACTACAACCCGACGGGCATCGACAGAGTCGATCACGCCGCCACGCAGAGCGGTCACACAAACCCCGGAATCCTGGGCAACATTGCGCTCCATACCCGTACCAACCAGCGGCTTTTGAGCACGCAGGGTGGGTACTGCCTGACGCTGCATGTTTGAGCCCATCAAGGCGCGGTTAGCATCGTCATGCTCAAGGAATGGAATCAACGACGCAGCAACCGATACGACCTGGCGCGGCGATACGTCCATCAAGGTCACTTCATGCGGTGCCTTGACGGTAAATTCGTTCTGGTGACGCACGGCTACCAGATCATCAATCAGCTTGCCGTTTTCAACCGTAGCGCTGGCCTGGGCAATAATGTGATCTGCTTCTTCAATCGCTGACAGGAAAACGATCTCGTCAGTGATCACGCCTTCTTTCACCCGGCGGTACGGACTTTCCAGGAAGCCGTACTTGTTGGTGCGCGCATAGGTCGCCAGGGAGTTGATCAGACCGATGTTCGGACCTTCCGGCGTTTCGATCGGGCATACGCGACCATAGTGTGTCGGGTGAACGTCACGCACTTCAAAGCCAGCGCGCTCACGCGTCAGACCACCCGGCCCAAGGGCCGAAACACGGCGCTTGTGGGTAATTTCCGACAGCGGGTTGTTCTGGTCCATGAACTGGGACAGCTGGCTGGAACCGAAGAATTCCTTGACCGCCGCAGCCACCGGCTTGGCATTGATCAGATCCTGCGGCATCAGGCCTTCGCTTTCAGCCATCGACAGACGTTCCTTGACTGCACGCTCAACGCGTACCAGGCCAACACGGAACTGGTTCTCGGCCATTTCACCGACAGAACGGATACGGCGGTTACCAAGGTGATCGATATCGTCGACCACGCCCTTGCCGTTGCGGATGTTAACCAGGGTCTTGAGCACATCGATGATGTCTTCCTTGCTCAGCACGCCCTCGCCTTCGATCTCTTCACGACCGATACGACGGTTGAACTTCATGCGGCCAACGGCTGACAGGTCGTAGCGCTCACTGGTAAAGAACAGGTTGCCGAACAGGGTCTCGGCAGCATCCTTGGTCGGCGGCTCGCCGGGACGCATCATGCGGTAGATTTCCACCAGGGCTTCAAGCTGCGTGCTGGTGTTATCGATACGCAGGGTGTCCGAGACGAAAGGACCACAATCGATTTCGTTGGTGTACAGGGTTTCCAGTCGGGTGACCTTGGCCTTGACCAGCTTGTTGATAACATCAGTGGTGATTTCAGCGTTGCACTCGGCAATGATCTCGCCGGTCGCCGGATCGACCACAGGCTTGGCGATAGTACGGCCAACCACGTAATCAAACGGGACTTCCAGGCTGTTGATGCCGGCTTTTTCCAACTGTTTGATGTGGCGCGCGGTAATCCGGCGGCCGGTCTCAACAATTATCTTGCCCTTGTCATCCTTGATGTCGAGGGTAGCGATCTCACCACGCAGGCGCTCGGGAACCAGTTCCAGCTCCAGCGAATCTTCCTGCACAGCAAAGACGTTGGTGTCATAGAAAATATCCAGAATCTCATCGGTCTGGTAACCCAATGCACGCAACAGAACGCTCGCCGGCAGCTTGCGACGACGGTCAATACGGACGTAGACACAATCCTTGGGATCGAACTCGAAGTCGAGCCAGGAGCCGCGGTAAGGAATCACGCGGGCGGAGTACAGCAGCTTGCCGGAACTGTGCGTCTTGCCACGGTCATGGTCAAAGAACACACCCGGGCTACGGTGCAGCTGGGAGACAATAACCCGCTCGGTACCATTGATGATAAAGGTACCGTTCTCGGTCATCAGCGGGATTTCTCCCATGTAGACTTCTTGTTCCTTGATGTCCTTGATCGCCTTGTTCGACGACTCGCGATCAAAGATGATCAGGCGGACCTTGACCCGCAGCGGCACTGCATAGGTCACCCCACGCAGGATACATTCCTTGACGTCAAATGCCGGCTCACCGAGACGGTAGCCAACATATTCAAGGGCCGCATTACCGGAATAGCTGATAATGGGGAAGACAGATTTGAAGGCGGCATGCAAACCGATGTCGCGAACCTGCTCCTTGGGCATATCCGTCTGCAGGAATTCCCGATAGGAATCCAGCTGGATAGCCAGCAAATAGGGCACGTCCATCACATGCGGCAGTTTGCCAAAGTCCTTGCGGATACGTTTTTTCTCAGTATATGAGTAAGCCATCAGCGTTCCCCAGCTTGGTCACCTGCTTGATTGGTTTGCCTGATCAGACAAACCTGAAAATGCGTGCAAACCCTTCCGGTTTGCTCACCCCGCGGGGTGCTGTTGCGCAGGCCATGCCTGCAACAACGGAAAAAGGCCGGTGGCGCATCGGCCACCAGCCATCAATCTACACCGCAGCGCAGACTGTCAGCGCAAGATCACTCAAATTACTTGAGCTCAACCTTGGCGCCTGCTTCTTCCAGGGTCTTCTGGGCTGCTTCAGCTTCATCCTTGGAAACGCCTTCCTTGATGGTAGCCGGAGCGCCGTCAACCATAGCCTTGGCTTCTTTCAGGCCCAGGCCAGTCAGTTCGCGAACAGCTTTGATCACGTTGACTTTCTTGTCGCCAGTTTCGGCGAGGATGACGTTGAATTCGGTTTGCTCTTCAGCGGCAGCAGGACCGGCAGCGGGGCCAGCAGCTGCAGCAGCAGCGGCAGAAACACCGAACTTCTCTTCCATAGCTGAAATCAGTTCAACAACCTGCATAACAGACATGTCGGAAACTGCATTGATGATATCTTCGTTGGTCAGAGCCATGACTCTAGATTCCTGTATTGGGGACAGCCCTCAGGCCATCTTCATTAATAGCGTGTAAGCAAGCAAAGGCAGACCTGTTATCAGGCTGCTTCG
This sequence comes from Pseudomonas sp., assembly GCA_007117785.1. Classification (GTDB taxonomy): domain Bacteria; phylum Pseudomonadota; class Gammaproteobacteria; order Pseudomonadales; family Pseudomonadaceae; genus Halopseudomonas. The sequence goes on along the minus strand of SKFV01000210.1, from coordinate 3,135 downwards.
GCTTCCTTCTGATCGCGGACTGCGGCCAAAGTACGAACGAACTTGCTGGTTGCGCCCTGAATAACGCTCATCAGCTGGCTGATAGCCTCATCGTAAGTCGGCAGCGTAGCCAGTCGATCGATGTCGTTAGCTGCAATAAAGTTGCCTTCAAAGGCAGCCGCCTTGATCTCGAACTTGTCCTGACCCTTGGCAAACTCCTTGAACAGGCGAGCGGCAGCGCCCGGATGTTCATTGGAGAAAGCAATCAGGGTAGGACCGACAAAGGTTTCCTGAAGGCAGGTGTAATCCGTACCTTCAATAGCACGGCGCAGCAGGGTATTACGTACAACACGTACGTAAACACCAGCTTCGCGTGCTTCTTTGCGCAGCCCGGTCATGGCAGCAACGCTTACACCGCGGGCATCAACCACAACGGCAGACAGCGCACCTTTAGCAGCTTCGTTGACTTCAGCGACGATGGCCTTTTTGTCTTCGAGCTTAATTGCCACGGGTTTCACTCCTGGATTTACCATTGACCATCCTTACGGATGGCATGTTTTGGTGTCTGATCCAGCCTGTACTGAATCGGGAGCACCATCTGCGTAGGCTGTTGGTTTAAGGCTTGCGCCGCCTACGGTCTTGGATAGCCCCCGCAGAACAGGGACCCCAATCGGTTTGGCGCACCCGAAGGTGCGCCGGAATTCTTAGATATCCAGCGAAGCCTGGTCGATCTTGACGCCCGGACCCATGGTGGTGCTGAGGGCAACGCCCTGCAGGAATACACCCTTGGACGTGGACGGCTTGGCCTTTTTCAGGTCGGCCAGCAGGGCTTCAACATTTTCCTTCAGCTTGGCTGGCTCGAAACCTACCTTGCCTACGGAGCAATGAATGATGCCGTTCTTGTCGGTACGGTAGCGGACCTGACCAGCCTTGGCGTTTTTCACGGCAGTGCCTACGTCAGCGGCAACAGTACCAACTTTCGGGTTCGGCATCAGGCCACGAGGACCCAGCAGCTGACCCAGTTGGCCCACAACGCGCATGGCATCCGGAGAAGCGATTACCACGTCATAGTTGAGGTCACCGGCTTTCATTTCAGCAGCCAGGTCATCCATGCCGACCTTGTCAGCACCGGCGGCCAGCGCAGCTTCTGCGTTGGCACCCTGAGTGAATACTGCAACGCGGACAGTCTTGCCCGTGCCATGCGGCAGCAGGGTAGCGCCACGCACAACCTGGTCAGATTTACGCGGATCAACACCCAGGTTGACGGCTACGTCAAAGGATTCGGTGAACTTGACGCTGGATACTTCAGCCAGCAGAGTGGCCGCTTCTTCAAAGCTGTAGGCCTTGTTCGGCGTAACTTTCTCATTGATCGCCTTTTGACGCTTGCTCAGCTTAGCCATTTACACACCCTCCACGTTCAGACCCATGCTGCGCGCGGAGCCAGCGATGGTACGTACGGCAGCATCCATATCAGCAGCGGTAAGATCCGCCTGCTTGGTCTGCACGATTTCTTCCAGTTGGGCACGGGTTACGGTGCCAACTTTCTGGCTGTTGGGGCGGGCCGAGCCACTCTTCAGGCCCGCAGCTTTCAGCAGCAGAACGGCGGCCGGCGGGCTCTTGGTTTCAAAGGTAAAGCTGCGGTCAGCGTATACGGTAATAACCACGGGTGTCGGCAGACCCGGCTCAAGGCCTTGGGTCTTGGCGTTGAACGCCTTGCAGAACTCCATGATGTTTACGCCATGTTGACCCAGCGCCGGACCTACCGGTGGACTTGGGTTGGCCTGGCCGGCCTTGACTTGCAGCTTGATATAAGCCTGAATCTTCTTCGCCATGAGTACTCTCCAATGGGTGCAAACGCCGCTACGCGGCTCCCCGGTTTAGCTATAATTCCCACTGACAACAAAACCCCGCACCGCTCGAAAGCACTGCAGGGTTCAGGGGATCGGTTGAGCTCAGCCTTTTTCTACCTGGCTGAATTCGAGCTCCACAGGTGTGGGGCGGCCAAAAATGAGAACAGCCACCTGAACACGGCTCTTCTCATAGTTCACTTCCTCGACGACGCCATTGAAGTCAGCAAAAGGCCCATCGGTAACGCGTACCACTTCACCCGGCTCGAACAAGGTTTTCGGCCGCGGCTTGTCAGTACCATCAGCAACCCGGCGCAGAATGATATCCGCTTCTTTGTCACTGATCGGTGCCGGCTTGTCGGCAGTGCCGCCAATAAAACCAAGCACCCGAGAAGTATCCTTGACCAAATGCCAGGACGCTTCTGTCATATCCATCTGAACCAGCACATAGCCGGGAAAGAATTTACGCTCGCTCTTGCGCTTCTGGCCATTACGCATTTCCACCACTTCTTCAGTGGGCACCAGAATTTCGCCGAACAGATCCTCCATGCCGGCAAGCTTCACACGCTCATGAAGAGCGCGCATGACATGCTTTTCGTAACCCGAATAGGCATGTACAACGTACCAACGCTTAGCCACGGAGCACCTTTAACCAATAAAGAAAGAAATAATCCAACCCAGGAGAGTATCCAGACCCCAAAGAAGCAACGCCATGACCAGCACGACGGCCAATACGATCAGGGTTGTCTGGATAGTTTCCGGCCGGGTCGGCCACACTACTTTGCGGATCTCGATGCGCGCTTCTTTCAGCAATGCCCAGAACGACTTGCCCTTGCCAGTCTGCAGTGCAACAAAACCTGCAATAGCGCCAAGAACAATCAGGACAATAGCGCGATACAGGACGGGCTCGCTGGAATACAGGTAGTTACCAACAACGCCGACGACTACAAGAGCAGTGACCAATATCCACTTGATGGAATCCAAGCGACTATCGTGGTTTTCAGCCTTCGTACTCATGAATCATCCAGTCCTGTTTAGCTATGCCAGAAAAATCTGGCAGGCCAGGAGGGAATCGAACCCCCAACCTGCGGTTTTGGAGACCGCCGCTCTGCCAATTGAGCTACTGGCCTGTAATCGCGATCGAGCCGGGCATTCTACCGGCTCGATCAGTCAAGATCAAACCTTATTACTCGATGATCTTGGCAACCACGCCGGCACCAACGGTACGGCCACCTTCGCGAATCGCGAAGCGCAGACCATCTTCCATGGCGATCGGAGCGATCAGGGTGACAACCAGCTTGACGTTGTC